>CAMDPA010000096.1 GCA_945903565.1 Devosia equisanguinis
AACCTATGAGAAAGGCATCAAGGTCAGCAAAGCCGAGTTGGCGGCGGTCAAGCTTGTCGGCGATGACTTCCATCCCGAATGGAACTATACAATCAGCCCACGCAGACCGGGGAACTCGTAGCGGTTATTCTGCGATCTGTCCTTAGCGCTGGGTCAAGCGTCATCGCGGCGGCAAGTGCGCGAAGGCGCTCAAATCAAGCAGGCCTCGCTCGCGGCTTCGCCGCGCATTCTGCGAGGCGCACGCTACGCCGATAACTCGAGTACGACGACCGCAATAAATCTCACGCGCCCAACCTACTTCAAATACGCCTGCACCAGCCGCTTGGCCTCGTCGCTGTCCCATTCGGCGGGGCCGGTGAGGCGGCCGATTTCGCGGCCTTGGCCGTCGATCAGCAGGGTGGTCGGCATGCCGACGGCGCGCAGCGACGTGCCGGATCGGGCGGTCGCGTCGACATAGAGCGCGAGTTCCTTGGCCTCGATCGAGCCCAGGAACTTCGCGGCGGCTTGCGCCCCGGCCCGGTCGACGGCCAGCGCGACGACCTCGAATTTCGCCGAGCCCAGCTCCTTCTGGAGCCGTGCGAGACCCGGCATTTCCTTGCGGCACGGCGCGCACCAGGTGGCCCACAGGTTGAGCAGGACGACGCGGCCCTCCCAGTTCTTGAGCGTAAGCGCTTCGCCCTTGCCGTCGGCGAAATTGATCTCCGGCAGCGCCTCGGGCTCCTTCTTGAACACGAACCCGGCGACCTCGCCCACGTTGAGCTTCCCGCCCGATGCGGCCACGGAGGGGGCGGCGGCCTTAACCTGCGGCCCCTTGCCTGCGTTGTCACGGCCCCCGAGGGTGACGTATACCGCCGCGAACCCGGCGACGACCGCCAGCGCGGCCATCAGAAGGGGCCGTGCGCGTGATACGCTGCCGCTTACCTTGTCGTCCATGATGCTGCCGCTCGCTCTTCCCCGCGACATTCCCGCCGCGCGCTTTGCCCACTGGAGCTTCAACTTATGTCGAAAGACCCTGCAAACAAGATGTGGGGTGGCCGGTTCACCGCGTCACCGGCCGAGATCATGGAGGAGATAAACGCCTCGATCGGCTTCGACAAGCGGCTGGCGACACAGGACATCCGCGGCTCGAAGGCACATGCGGAGATGCTGGCGGCGGCTGGCATCATCACCAAGGAGGACTCCAAGCGCATCATCGCCGGGCTGGAGCAGATCCTGGGCGAGGTCGACAGCGGCAAAATGGCATGGTCCCGCGCGCTGGAGGACGTTCACATGAACGTCGAGAGCCGCCTGAAGGACGTGATCGGCGCGCCGGCCGGGCGGCTGCATACGGCGCGCTCGCGTAACGATCAGGTCGCGACCGATTTCCGGCTGTGGGTGCGCGACCGCCTCGACGAGCTCGACGCAGCGTTGGCCCGCCTGCAGCTGGCGCTCGCGCGCAAGGCCGAGACCCACGCCGGCACGGTGATGCCGGGCTTCACGCACCTGCAGCCCGCCCAACCCGTGACCTTCGGCCATCATCTCATGGCCTACGTCGAAATGCTGGCGCGCGACCGTGGGCGGATGGGCGATGCCCGCAAACGCCTCAACGAATGCCCGCTGGGCGCGGCGGCATTGGCCGGCACCTCGTTCCCGATCGATCGTCATGCGACCGCCAAGGCGCTCGATTTCGACGGCCCGACGGCCAACTCGCTCGACAGCGTGTCCGACCGCGATTTCGCGCTGGAAACGCTGGCCGCCGCCTCGATCGCGGCCATGCACCTGTCGCGGCTGGCCGAAGAGATCGTGATCTGGGTGACGCCGCAGTTCGGCTTCATCAAGCTGTCGGACCGGTTCACCACCGGCTCCTCGATCATGCCGCAGAAGCGCAACCCGGACGCCGCCGAGCTGTCGCGCGCCAAGGTGGGGCGTATCGCAGGGGCATTCCAAAGCCTGCTGATGGTGATGAAGGGCCTGCCGCTCGCCTATTCCAAGGACATGCAGGAGGACAAGGAAGTCACCTTCGACGCGCTCGACAGCTTCGGGCTCGCGCTGGCCGCCATGACCGGCATGGTTGAGGACATGGAGGCACAGCCCGAGACGATGCGCGCCGCCGCTGGGCGCGGATATTCCACAGCCACCGACATCGCGGATTGGCTGGTGCGCGAGCTGAAGCTGCCGTTCCGCGACGCGCATCATCTCACGGGCCGCGTGGTGGCCCTGGCCGAAGGGCGTGGGATCGAGCTCGAAGGGCTCACCCTGGCCGACCTGAAGACCATCGATCCGCGGTTCCGCGCCGATGCCCTTGACGTGCTCAGCGTCGAGAATTCGGTGGCGAGCCGAAAGAGCCATGGTGGAACTGCGCCACAGAACGTCCGCAAAATGGCGCGAGGTTGGATAAGGAAGCTGGAAAAGGCAGCTGGGGCAGGCTAAGAGCGAGATGCCCTTGGGCGCTACGTTTCGCGGACGTGGTCAGTTTTGTGTACCAAGGGCTCAGTACTGTATCAGCGGGGACCGGTGTATGCGTAGCTAGCAACCGGAATAATACCCGGCTCGCCTCCAAGGCGTACATAGGGGGTGGGCCACTTTCGTCGGCACTGGTTCGTCGGCGCTGGCTTTCGTTTGCAAGCGTGGGCTGGCGCAAGGTATGGTGTATCGTGGAACGTGTGGCGCTCACCGCCGCGCGATAGGGGCAGAGCCGCAATGTCGGGCACAACTTCAGCCTGGGCGCATAGGATTGCGCTGATCGTGGCCGCAGGGTTCCTGCTGGTCGCTTGCGGCGTTCGCGGCCCGCTCCAGAACCCCGTGCAGGAATCTGCCGCTCCGCAGACGACCGCACCCGCCGACTCCGGCCAGGGCAAGCCCGAGAACACCGCCGCCAAACCCCATCAGGGCTTTATCCTGGACGGGTTGCTGCGGTAGACCAGCGGCAAGGCTGCCGTACTCAACTCCTCTGGTCCCATGCTCCACTTCGACTATCGCAACGGCACCCTGCACGCCGAAGGTGTCAGCCTGACCGAGATCGCGGCCAAGGTCGGCACGCCCTTTTATTGCTATTCGACGGCGGCGCTGGAAGGCCAGTATCGCGCGCTCGACAGCGCATTCGCGGGCACCGATCACCTCGTCTGCTATGCCGTCAAGGCGAACTCCAACCAGGCCGTTCTCGCCACCATGGCGCGGCTCGGCGCGGGCATGGATGTCGTGTCGGCCGGCGAGTTGAAGCGCGCGCGGGCGGCGGGCGTACCTGCGGATCGCATCATCTTCGCGGGCGTCGGCAAGACGCGCGACGAGATGGCCTATGCCATCAATGAGCGCATCCTCGGCTTCAACGTGGAGAGCGCGGCGGAACTCGACGCGTTGTCCTCCGTGGCAAGTGAGTTGGGCCGCACCGCGCGCGTGGCGTTGCGCGTCAATCCCGATGTCGACGCCAAGACCCACGCCAAGATCTCGACCGGCAAGTCCGAGAACAAGTTCGGCATCCCTTACGGGCAGGCGCCCGAATTGATGGACAAGGCGCGCGGCCTCCCCGGCATTGCCGCGGTCGGCATCCACATGCACATCGGCAGCCAGATCACCGACAAGAAGCTGACGCCGTTCCGCGACGCCTTCCGGCTGATGCGCGAATTGACAATGGAGCTTCGCCAGCGCGGCCACGTGCTCGAACATCTCGATCTCGGTGGCGGGCTCGGCGTGTCCTACACGCTCGACAATCAGCCGACGCCGCAGCCGGCGGACTATGCGGCCGTCGCGCGCGAAGCGCTCGGCGATCTCGGGCTGAAGCTCGTGTTGGAGCCGGGCCGGCTGCTGGTCGGCAACGCGGGCGTGCTGGTGTCGCGCGTTATTTTCGTGAAGGACAGCGCCAAGAACGTGGAGAGCCGCCGGTTCACGATCGTCGACGCCGCGATGAACGACCTGATCCGCCCGACGCTCTACGAAGCCCATCACGAAATCTGGCCGGTCGACGCGAGCCTGCGCGACAAGCCCTCGATCGTGCAGGACGTCGTCGGCCCCGTGTGCGAGACCGGCGACTATCTCGCGCTGGAGCGGCGCTTGCCGCCCTTCGCAGCGGGCGAATTGCTGGCCGTGATGACCGCCGGCGCCTATGGCGCAGTGATGGCCTCGACCTACAATACCCGCCCGCTCGTTCCCGAAGTCCTGGTGCGCGGCAAGGAATGGGCCGTCGTCCGCCCCCGCATGGATGTCGAGGCGATCATCGCGCTCGACCGGTTGCCGGGGTGGCTCTCGTAGGTTGGGCCGTAGGCTGGGTCAAGGTTCGCATGTTCGCGGACCGCGACCCAGCATTTCACTGGCACTACGTAGATGCTGGGTCGCGCCCAAAGGCTTGACCCAGCCTACGCCACCCAATCAACCCGCCGCGCTGACCGGCAACTGGCGATCGCCGCGGCTCCAGCCCTTCCACTTTTCGGGCGTCTCGAACCATTCGGGCTTCATCCGGCACTCGACGCCGTTGGCCTTGAGGATCGCCTGGTACTCCTTGAGGAGATACGGGTCTTCCATCCAGTAGGGGATGGCGGTGCCGCCTTCCTGCAGTTCCATGCCGGTGTAGTCGATGTGCTTCTGGCCGGGCACGCCGGGGTCGCGGCCGGGGTTGTGCGGGCCGAACCACGCCGTCAGGCGGAACGGCTCGTTACCCACCGAATAGTGCCCGTGATACCAGCGCGCACCGCCCGGCGCCGCCGTGACGATGCCGAACTGCTCGTAGTCCATGCGCTTGACGTCGTCCTGCTTGCCGTCCTTCCAGGGCGTCTCGCCGGTGCGCTCGGGCCAGGAATAGGTGTAGCCCTTGCCCTTGAGGCAGATCAGCACCGCCGCCGAGGTATGCGCGTGCAGCTTGGAGTAGCGGCCGAGCTCGTGCTGGCCGATCCAGAAATAGAACTGGTTATTGGTCATGAACGGCTCGACGCGACGCCAGCCGACCGAGCGCCGGTTGTCGAGCGGCAGGTCGCAGTTGATCACGTCGGGGATGAAATTGGTGCGGCGCATGGCAAGACCGCGCACCGGATCGGGTTCGATCTCGTCCTTGTACTTGAAGAAGTCGTCGGCGCCGGAGAAGCGGTCGCGGAACACGAACGGGTTGTTGAACACGCCGTCGACGCTGTTGATCATGTTCAGCACGTTCGGCGCGGTGGTGCCGGCGATCAGAATCGCCGGGCTCGAGGTCGCGTTGACGATGCGGTGGTTGGCGTTCATCGGGATCGAGAACATCGAGCCCTTCTGCCACTCGAACGTATGCTTCTTGGTGTCGCCGTCCTGCCAGACCTCGGTCGAACCGCGGCCTTCCCCGACCAGGAACACCTCCTCGTACATATGCTTTTCGGCGTTCAGTGCGCCGCGCGCGGGCACCTCGACGACGTACATGCCCCACTTGGTCTCGGTGCCGTAGAGCTGGACGTAGCTGCCGCGACCGCCGGTGCGCTTCCACGGCGCCAGCGGCAGATCGAGCACCGTCTTGATGCCGTTGCCGCGGAAACAGGGGATGCCCTCAGCTTCCATGAAGCCGTCGTAGGGCGTCGGCTGCTTCTTGAACTGCCCGAAGCCGGCCCGGGACATGCCGGAGGGCTCGTGCCAGTGGACGCCGTCATGCTTGCCGGGTGCGTCGTGGGCCATGGGTTTCCTCGCGCGGTTTGCTTGATGTCGTGAAGTGCTGACCCGTCAGTGCGATGGAGCGACGGGGCTGTCAAGGGGCGGGGCGACGGCACTTTCGCTCGCCTGAGTAACGGGACCACTGGTCGCCATCGCTCCACTCGGTTTATCATCTCGCCAGCGCGAATGGCCATTTTCCATCACGCGGCCCACGCGGAACTCGGGACCGCCAAGGGGGAAGCAGCATGATGAAGCAGGATCTCAGTGGCCGCGAGCTCGATGGCGAAGTGGCAATCGTCACGGGGGCGGGGCTCAATACCGGCAGCCTGATTGCCAAAACGCTGGCATCGGCTGGCGCGGCGGTCGTTGTCAACTATCGCTCGTCGGCGGACGGCGCGCTGGCGACCGTACGCGCAATCGAAGCTGCAGGCGGTAGCGCCATTGCCTGCCAGGCAGACGTGACAAGGCAGGACGAGGTCAAACGTCTCGTCGCCACGACGGTCGACAAGCTCGGCCCCCCCACCATCCTCGTCAACAACGCCAACGTGCGCAGTTTCCGCGCGCTGATGGACATTACTCTCGAGGAATGGCGGCAGACGCTCGCACCGACACTCGACGGCACGTTTTTCTGCGTGCAGGCGTGCGTGCCGCATATGCGCAAGCTGAAGCACGGCACAATTATCAACATCGGCGGCGGCTCCGGCCATTCCGGCCGGCCCAACCGCTGTCACGTTGCCGCGGCTAAGGCAGGGCTTGCGGGCATGACGGGTTCGCTCGCGGTCGAGTTGGCGCCCGACAACATTACCGTCAACTGCGTCGTACCGGGCCGCGTGAACACGCCGCGGCCGAACGAGGACGCTCTCAACGTCAAGAAGCACAAAGCGCCGATGGGCCGTGATTGCGACCAACAGGAGCTGGCCAATTTGATCCGCTTTCTCAGCGGGCCGGGCTGCCGCTACATGACCGGCAACATGATGCACGTGAACGGTGGCGAGTACGTCACGATCGCCTGAAGGGTTCCGTTCGATGACCCACATGCTGCGAACGCTTATTATCGCTGCCGGCCTTTCCTCCCCCGTGACTGCGGCCGCCGATCCGGTCGAGGAATTCTATAAGGGCCGCCAGATCAAAATCGTGGTCGGCGGAGAGGCGGGCAGCGAATACGATTCCTGGGCGCGCCTCATCACGCGTCACATGGGACGGCATATCCCGGGCCGGCCAAGCTTCATCGTCAACAATATGCCCGGCGGCGGCCAGATCATCGCGACCAACTTCCTGTTCAACATTGCTGACAAGGACGGCAGCGTGATCGGCATGGTCAGCCGCAATCTGCCTTATCTCGCACTGACGGGAGCACCGACCTTGAGGGGCGATGCGACTAAACTGCACTGGCTCGGCAGCCCCGAACGCGCCAACCGCGTGTGCGCGGCAGCCGACACCGCCGCGGTCAAGACGGCGGCGGATCTGATCGACAAGCAATTGATCGTCGGCGGCACCGGGGCCGGCGCGGGAACCACCGCAGTTCCGGTCCTGTTGTCGCGGCTGCTCGGCCTGAAGCTCAAAGTAATCGACGGCTACCGCGGCTCGCCGGCCGTGATGCTCGCAATCGAGCGCGGGGAGCTGGAAGGCGTTTGCCTGTCGATCGAAGCGTTGCGCGGCAGCAAGCCGGAGTGGCTGAAGTCCGGCAAGCTCAAGGTGCTGTTCAATCTCGAACGGGAGGCGATCCGGGGCATCGACGTACCATCGGTGTTCAAGTTCACGACGACGGACCGGCAGCGCCAGATCCTCGACGTGTTGAACTCGGGCTCGGATTTCGGCCGTCCGATGGTGACGCCACCCGGCGTACCCATGGAGCGTGTCGCAGCACTCAGGCGCGCATTGGCTGCGATGGTCGATGATCCCGAGGCCAAGGCCGATGCGGCAAAGGGCGGCTACGAGACCGGCATCATATCTGGAGAGATCATGACCGAGCGCCTACTCGCGTTGATGCGCACGCCGCCCGATGTCGTGAAGGAGACGGAACAATTGGCGAAATAGCCGCCCGTTGACACACCAGGCCTCGCCATGCCCCATGCGGGCAACAATCCGTCACCAGGGGGAGACCACATGCGACTGCCGGTAACATTCGGCGCCATCGCGCTTGCGCTGGCCGCGCTCAGCCAACCCGCCGCCGCGCAAACGTATCCCAGCCAGCAGATCCGTCTGATCGTGCCGTTCGCGGCGGGTGGCATCACGGACCTGTTGGCGCGCATGGCCGGCGAGCACATCAAGAACAAGTCCGGCCAGACCGTGATCGTCGAAAACCGGCCGGGTGCGGGCGGCAACACCGGGCTCGATCAGGTCGTGAAGTCGGCGCCCGACGGCTACACCATCGGCCTCAGCGGCTCGACGATCTTCGGCGTCAATCCGCACATCTACAAGCAGATGCCGTTCGATCCCATCAAGGATCTGGTGCCCGTGGCGACCATCGCGGAAGCGCCGCAGATCCTGGTCGTCAACGCCAAGAAGGTGCCGTCCAAGACGCTCAAGGAATTCATCGCCTTCGCCAAGGCCAATCCCGATAAGCTCAGCCACGGCTCGGCCGGCACCGGCACGCCCAATCACCTTGGCGCTGACCAGATTATAAGGCAGGCCGGGCTCACGATCGCGCATGTGCCTTATCGCGGGGGCGGCCCTGCCGTCGCCGATCTCATCGCCGGCAACGTCGAGATGGCCGTGGTGGCGCCGGGCCTCGTGATCGAGCACGTCAAGGTTGGTACGCTGACGGTGCTGTCGGTGGCAGCCCCCAAGCGGCTGCCGTTCCTGCCGGATGTCCCGACCACGACCGAGGCGGGACTTGCGACCTACGACACCGCCAACTGGTTCGGCATCGTCGCCCCCGCGAAGACGCCGCAGGCCGTCGTCGATACGCTCAATGCCCTCGTCACCTCGATGACCGACGACAACGCCGTGCTCGAGCGGATCACGAAGGCCTACATGCTGCCCATGAAGGTAACGCCGGTGGAATTCGCCGCGATGGTCAAGGCCGACAACCCGAAATGGGAAAAGGTCGTCAAGGACGCCGGCATCAAGCCGGAATAGGAAAGTCCCCCTCTCCCCGCTCTTCAGCGGGGAGAGGGAGCAAGAATGGGGGAGGAGAAAACATGCGCATCAAGTTTGCGGCGCTCTGGGTCGTTTCGATGCTAGCCACGGCTAACGGAGCGCTCGCGCAAGCCTATCCCAACCAGCCGATCAAGATGATCGTGCCGTTTGCGGCGGGCGCGGTGAACGACTTTCTCGGAAGGCTCGCGGCCGAGCACATCAAGAACAAGACCGGCCAGACCGTCGTCGTCGAAAACCGAACCGGCGCGGGCGGCAACATCGGCCTCGCGCAGCTCGCGACATCGCCGCCCGACGGCTACACGATCGGCATGGTCGGCGTGACCAGTTTTGCCGTTAATCCGCTGATCTACAAATCGATGACGTTCGATCCGATCAAGGATCTCGTGCCGGTCGCGCCGCTCGCCGACACGCCGCTGGTCGTGACGACCAACGCCAAGGCGCTGCCGATGGCGACCCTCCAGGACTTCATCGCCCACGCCAAGGCCAATCCGGGCAAGCTCAACTACGGCTCGTCGGGCACTGGCACGCCCGCGCATATCCTCGCCGATGCCGTGCTGCGGGCAGCAGGCACGCAAATCGCCCACGTCTCCTATCGTGGTGCTGCCCCCGCGATGACCGATCTGCTCTCGGGCAGCGTACAATTGATGATCGCATCGCCCGGCCCCGCCACCGAGCACGTCAAGGTGGGCACGCTCAAGTTTCTTGCCGTGGTATCGGGCAAGCGCCTGCCGATGCTGCCGGATGTGCCCACGATCGGTGAAACCGGCCAGCCCCCCGTGACCATCGCAACGTGGTGGGGCGTCGCCGCGCCCGCCGCCACGCCCAAGCCGATCGTCGACCGCCTCAACGCATTGCTCGGCGAGATGCTCGACGATCCCGCGATCAAGGAACGGTTCGCCAAGGTCTACATGCTGCCGCTCAAGATGAGCGCGGACGCGATTGCAGCCCAGCTCAAGGCAGACCTTCCCGTGTGGGCAAAAATCGTCAAGGATGCCGAGATCAAGCCGGAGTAGCCGGGCGAGGAGAACGCAATGAGCGCGCAGGTAACGGCGGTGGCGAGTGCCGCCAAGCGGACGTTGAACGGGGCGGCGATCATCCGTGCCGTGAAGGATGCCAACGTCGAGTACGTGCTGTCGGTGCCCGACTTGCACACGAGCCAGGGCATCTTGAAGCGCGTGACCGAGGACAACGAGTTGAAGCTCGTTCGCGTGTGCAAGGAGGACGAGTGCCTGGGCATCGCCGCCGGCCTCACCTACGGCGACAAGCGCGCGCTGATCCTGATCCAGTACACCGGCTTTCTCTATGCAATGAACGCGATCCGCGCCGTCGCGTGCGAGCACAATCTGCCGATGGTGATGATGGTCGGCCTGCTGGCGAAGGAGCCGGATGTCGCGCCGCGCGAGTCGACCAAATTCGGCGTCCGCATCACCGAGCCGATGCTCGACGTGCTCGGCATCGAATACCACTACATCGACACCGACGCCGATATCCCCAAGATCACTCCCGCGATCGAAAAGGCCTATGCCACCTCGCGCCCCGTGGCGCTGCTCATCGGACGGAGGCCGATCTAATGATGAACCGTATCAAACTGCTCGACGTCTTGAAGCGGCACATCACCAACGAGATCGTGGTGTCGTCGTACTCGACCGCGACCGACTGGATCGAGATCAACGACCGTCCGCTCAACTATTTCTCGCACGGCGCAATGGGGCTGTGTTCGAGCCACGGCCTCGGCCTCGCATTGGCGCGGCCCGAGCGCAAGGTGCTGGTGCTCGACGGCGACGGCAGCCTGCTGATGAACCTCGGCACACTCGTCACTCTGGCGGTGGCGGCACCGAAGAACTTCCTGCACTTCGTGCTTCAGAACGGCTCGTACGAGGCCAACGGAGGCCACCCCATCGTCAACCAGCAGGTCGACTTCTGCGGCATCGCGAAGTCGTCGGGCTTCAAGACCACGCACCTCATATCCGAGCTCTCGGACTTCGAAGCCAAGCTCCCCAAGCTGCTGAAGGAAGATGGCCCCGCGTTCATCACGCTGATGGTCGAGCAGGGCCCGCTGACGCCGCGCTCCTATGACGAGATGTATCGTCCCGAGCGTCGCGCGGCGCTGCGGCGCGAGTTGGCGAAGGGGGCGTGAAACGCCCGATGCCACCCATCACGGTCGTCTTCGATCTCGACGGAACGCTGATCGACACCGCGCCCGATCTGATCCGGGCAACGAACCACGTGCTCGGCCGCGTCGGCATTGCGCCGGTGCCCGCGCACGAGATCCGGCCGCTCGTCAGCTTTGGCTCGCGGCGCATGATCGAGCGTGGGCTGGAGTTGCATGAGCGCGTGCTGCCGGAGGCCGAGCTCGATCGGCTGTGGCGGGAATTCCTCGACTACTACGCCGAGAATATTGCTGTCGACAGCCGGCCCTATCCGATGATCGAAGCGACGCTCGACCGGTTGCAAGCGGCGGGGATGCGGCTCGCGGTCTGCACCAACAAGATGGAGGGCCTGTCGCGCACGCTGCTGACGTCACTGGGCATGGCCGATCGTTTCGCCTCGATTTGCGGCCGCGACACCTTCCCGGTCTACAAGCCCCATCCCGATCACCTGACCGGCGCCATCACGCGGGCCGGTGGCGATGCCGCGCGTGCGATCATGGTCGGCGACAGCGACACCGACCTCCACACCGCGCGAGCCGCCCGCATTCCCTTCATCGGCGTGACGTTCGGCTACACGGACGTGCCGATGCGCGATCTGCGGCCCGACGCGCTGATCGAACACTACAGCGAGTTCAGCGCAGCGCTGGAGCAGCTTGTTCAGCGCACCTGATCGCTGTCTTCAGGAAAAAAGGGGCGGGTTTGGGAGGGGCTCCCTCCCAATTGGGTTTGGGCAAAGGCCCAGTCGCGCGTCAGCGCGAATTCCTCGCAACCACCGCGACCTGTGGCCGTCGCACCATGCCATCGGAACGACTTGCCGTCGTCACGCAGCCAGCATCGGCCCACCACAATCACGCGGCACCAGTTCTCGCACATGCGAACGTCGGCCAAGTCCGCCCCGAGACATCATGGAGATCGACATGAGACTTCCCGCACTGATAGCCGCCGTCATGGTCGCATTTGCCGCCGGCCCTGTCGCTGCCGAGCCCGAGAAAGCGAAGCCAGCGGAACAGCTCGTCCTTGTGCAGCCCGACTCGACGGAGGCGTGCTTGACGACGCTGGAAGCCATCATCGACCGGGCGGAAGAGGCCGACATGCTCGACGACCAAGTCGACGAGGCCGAGGCGGAACTCGAGCGTATGGATGGCCACTGTCACGAAAAGCGCTTCGCGGAAGCCTTGATATCGGCCAAGGCCGTGATGGCGCTGGTCGCGGCAAACAAGTAGTCAGCGCCCGGCGCGCAACCGCTCCAATAATTCGATACTAGGATAGGCGTCGGCGGGCAGCCCATACTTGATTTGCGCCTGACGGATCGCGGTTCGGGTTGCAGTGCCCAGGCGTCCATCGGGCACACCGGCATCGGCGACGCGGCGAGTCAGCAGCGTCTGTATTTCCTTGACGGCAGCGGCATCGAGCACCGAAACGGGCGCGCGGCCCTGGCCCACAGCAGGCGCGCCGTCGATCCGGTTGGCGAGATAGGCCGCCGTCGTCGCGTAGTTGAGCGACTTGTTCCACTCCGTGTAGATGCTGAAATTCCGGTAGGCGAGGAACGCCGGCCCGTTGCGCCCCATCAGCAGATGCAGCGACGCTGGCACCGCGTCGGGCGGCAAGGGCTGGCCGTTGGCGAGGGTAACACCCCACTTGGCCCACTGCGAGCGCGGATGTTGGATCGTCAGGCTCGCCTGCTCCCAGGGCAATTTCTCGGGTACCCGCACCTCTTCCAACCAGGGCTCGCCAGCCTTCCAGCCGATCGCACGGACGTAGTTGGCCGAAGACGCGACGATGTCGGGAATTGAACGGAACAGGTCGCGGCGCCCGTCCTTGTCATAGTCGAGTGCGTAATTGTCGTAGTGGGTCGGCAGGAATTGCGTCTGGCCGAGTTCGCCGGCCCACGAGCCCACCATGTCCGACGGCTTGAGATCACCCTTGTCGATGATCTTGAGCGCGGCGGTCAACTCGGCGCGAAACATGTCGCCGCGCCGGCAATCGTAGGCCAACGTCGCCAGCGAGCGCAGCACGGGCAGCTTGCCCATGCCGGAACCGAAGTCGCTTTCAAGCGCCCACAGCCCGGTGATCACCGAGGGCGGCACCCCGAATTCCTTCTCGACGCGGTCAAACAAGGGGCGGTTCTTCGCGAGCATCGACTTGGCGTTGGTGACACGGTTCTGGGTCGCGAGCTTGCCCTGGAATTCGAGGAAGCTTTGCGCAAAGAACGCCTGCCCACGATCGCGCCTGATGATGCTGTCGTCGAGCGTCATGCCATCCAGCGCAAGAGCGATGGTGCGCTGCGTGACGCCGACCTTGGCCGCATCGGCGCGATACGTCGCGAGCCACCGGCCAAAATCCGCGGTGTTGCGGCAGGCCGGCGGTGGCGCCGCCAGTGCGGCAGCCGCCGGTTGAGCCTGTGCCGGCGTCTGGGCCTCGACCACGCCCGACAGCGGCATCGCGGCTGCCATCGCGAGGGCAAGCGCCGCTATCGTCCTCGTATTCAAGCTCATCGACGCCCGCACCGTTGGTTGCTACCAAATTGCATTCGCAGCACTTCTGCCCACCCTGGGAACGCCGTCAAGCGTATCGCCCCCCTTGGCGGACAATATGGCACGGCACCATCTATCCCAAAGCTCGCGTTGTTGTGAGCCTTGGCATATCCGCCTACTGTGAAAGCCTATGCAGCACATTTCACCAATCCACATCGTCGGCGGCGGCCTCGCGGGCTCGGAGGCGGCCTGGCAGCTAGCCGAGGCCAGCGTTCCCGTCGTGCTGCACGAGATGCGGCCGATCCGACAGACCGATGCGCACAAGACCGATGGCCTCGCCGAGCTCGTGTGCTCCAATTCGTTCCGCTCAGACGACTGGCAGAACAACGCCGTCGGCCTGCTGCACGAGGAGATGCGGCGCGCCGGTTCCATCATCATGGCCGCCGCCGACCTGCACAAACTGCCCGCTGGCGGCGCGCTGGCGGTAGACCGCGATGCGTTCTCGGACGAAGTCTCGCGGCGCCTGACGCACCATCCCCTCGTCACGATCGAGCGTAACGAGATCGCGGGCCTGCCACCACCTGATTGGGACAGCGTGATCGTGGCGACCGGGCCGTTGACCTCGGATGCACTTGCCGCCGGCATCCTTAGCCTCACCGGCACCGATGCGCTCGCCTTCTTCGACGCGATCGCCCCCGTCATCCACGCCCAATCCCTCGATGAAACCAAGGCGTGGCGGCAGTCGCGCTACGACAAGCCGGGCCCCGGAGGCACTGGAGCGGACTACATCAATTGTCCGCTCGACAAGGCGCAGTACGACGCGCTGATCGACGCGATGCTGGCGGGCGAAAAGACCATCTTCAAGGAATGGGAGGCCTCGACGCCTTACTTCGACGGCTGCCTGCCGGTCGAAGTGATGGCCGAGCGTGGCCGCGACACGTTGCGGTTCGGGCCGATGAAACCGGTCGGTCTTTCCAACCCACACGAGGGCGGCAAGCGGCCTTATGCGGTGGTGCAGCTGCGGCAGGACAATGCGTTGGGCACGCTGTGGAACATGGTCGGCTTCCAGACCAAGCTGAAACATGCCGAGCAAGTCCGCGTGTTCCGGATGATCCCCGGCCTTGAGAACGCGGATTTCGCGCGCCTGGGCGGTCTGCATCGCAATACGTTTCTGGACAGCCCGCGCCTACTCGATCCGCTGCTGCGGTTGCGGGCGGATCCACGGCTGCGTTTCGCGGGCCAGATCACGGGCGTGGAAGGCTACGTCGAGAGCGCCGCGATCGGGCTGCTCGCGGGGCGGTTCGCGGCGGCCGAGCGGCACGGGCGCACACCTGTCACGCCACCACAAACCACCGCACTCGGCGCCCTGATCGCGCACATCACCGGCGGGCATATCGCGGCGGAGGGGGGGGGGGGG
>CAMDPA010000097.1 GCA_945903565.1 Devosia equisanguinis
CCGACAAGCCGCCGAACGAGGCAGATCAACCCCTGACGCGTTGCACGACGATTTCACCTGCGCCGATCCGGTCACGCCGGACGGAACGATGCCGCGCGCCAACGGCCACCGTGGTCAACGCCATCGCCCTGGTGCATGATCCGGGCTAAAGTCGTGGTCCCGATAGCGTTGCCGGCTTTGAAGCCGCCGTGCTTTACTCTCGGCACGGGAAACCAAAAAATGGGAGGAAGACCATGACCAGGATCACGCGGCGGACGTTCTCGGCGGGCGCACTGGCAACCGGCATCGCCAGCCCTTCGATCGCGCGGGCACAGCAGGCCTATCCGGCGGGCCTCCAGATCAGATTCGTCGTCGGCTTCCCGGCGGGCGGCGCGCAGGACATCGTCGGCCGCATCGTGGCGGATCGTCTAGGCGCGCTGTGGGGCGTGCCCACGCTGGTCGAAAATGTCGCCGGCGCCGGCGCCAACATCGCCATGGACCGCGTCGCCAAGGGCCCCAACGACGGCACCCAGATCATGATCGTGCCGCCGGGCTTCGCGACCAACCAGTTCCTCTATAGCCGGATGCCGTTCGACCCGGAGAAGGACATCATCCCGCTGGGCTATGTCGCCAGCATTCCCAATCTGATGTGCGTGAAGAAGGACTTGCCCGTCAACTCGGTGGCGGAGCTGATCGCCTACGCCAAGGCCAATCCCGGAAAGCTCAACTACGCCTCGACCAGCGTCGGCACCACCACGCACTTGTCTGGCGCGTTGTTCACGAAGATGACGGACACCAACATCGTCGTCGTGCATTATCGCGGCAGCGCGCCGGCGATGAACGATCTGCTGTCGGGCAACGTCGATCTGATCTTTGACAATATCGCGGCGATCGTTCCCCAGGCGCGCGCGGGAACCGTGAAAGCGCTCGGCATCACCACGGCCAAGCGCTCGCCGTTCGCGCCGGAATACCCGCCGATCGGCGACACGGTGAAGGGCTACGACACGACGTCGTGGGTCGGCGTCGGCGTGCGCGCGGGAACGCCGCAAGCGATCTGCGACAAGATCGAGGAAGGCGTGAAGATCATCTGCAAGGACAAGCTGCTCGTGGACCGCCTCGCCACGCTCGTCTCCGAGCCCGTCGGCGCGGGCGCTGCCGATTTCGCCAAGTTCATCGCCGCCGAGCGCGCCACCTGGGGCAAGCTCATCGCCGAACAGAAGATCAAGGCGGAGTAGGCGGGGCGTCCCATGCAACGCAACGGCCGTAGCTCCCGCAGGTCCTCCTATCTCAGCTGCGGACCTTCATGCGTGAGCCGGTGACGGCGCAACTATCAATGAGGAAGATCAATATGGCCGCTCTCGTCCGCCTGGTGTCCAGGGTTGCACTTGCGTTCATCACCCTTATGCCGTCGCTGGGGAATGCCCAGGCGTGGCCCCAGCGAAGCGTCAAGTTCATCGTCCCGCTCGGGCCGAGCTCGGGTGCTGACATCACAGCCAGGCTGGTGGCGGAGCGCCTGCAGAGTCGCTGGGGACAGCCGGTCATCGTCGAGAATCGGGCCGGTGGCGACGGCTTGGTCGGGATCGCGGCTTTCCTGGGCGCAAACGACGACCATACGTTGTTGTTTGCACCGTCCGGATCCTACACCGCCCACCCGTACATGCGATCCACGATCCCTTACAATGCGAACGACATCCTCCCGATCGTTCGCACGACCGTGACGGTCGTAACCGTTGCTGTACCGGCATCGCTCGGCGTCGGGTCCTTGGGCGAGTTCGTTGATCTGGCCCGGAGCCAGCCTGGCAAGCTCAATTGGTCCACTGTCAACGGCATCAACGATTTTCAATTCATGGCGCTGGTGAAGACGACCGGGATCGACGCGGTGCGCGTGCCCTATCGCGACGTCGTCCAAGCCGCCAACGATCTCGGCGAGAACCGCATCCAGATCTATTGCTCCGCCTATGCAACGGTGCGGCCGCTGGTGGAAAGCGGCAAACTGAAAATCATCGCTCTGACGAACACGGCCCGCGTCGGCTTTCTACCTGAAGTGCCGACCTCCCGTGAGGCTGGCTTTCCCGCCTTGGAATTCGACGGACTGGTCGGCATTTTCGGCACGCGGTTCGTTCCGCCGGCGGCCCGCGAGAAGATCGAGAAGGATACACTCGAGTTCCTCCAGGATCCGAAGATCGCCGAGCGGGTGACAGCCACCGGAACGGTCGTCAAGCCCGGCACGACAGCGGAGTTCATCGCGTCGATCGAAATCCAAAAGGCTGTGGCAGCGCAGACCGCCAAGATCTTGGGTCTCAAGGTCGCGGAATAGGCGAGCAGCGGGGTTACGGCATCATCTGATCGGTCTGGCGGGCAGGTGGGAGATGCCGGGGCAAGTCAGAGAACTTGTGCCAGAGAACTGGTGCTTGAGAACTGGTGCCTGGAAACGGGTGGTTTGGCCCGCCGTTTGTTGCTAGTTTTGGAACGCTATTTCATTGCGGCCGCCAATGACTCTAGGCGAGTGACTCTGAGCGAGTAGGCTCAAGGACCATTGGTTGCGGCCGCGCTCAGCGAAGCATCGGGAGAAGCGACGATGGATGGGACAGCGGGACAAGGGACCGGCCCGAAGGTCAAGCAAGTCATGATGACAGGCAAGTTCCTGCGCAATGCTTGGTACGTCGCGGCGTGGTCCGAGGAGATTCTGCCAGGCAAGCTGCTTGCACGGACGATACTCGGTGAACCCGTGGTTATGTACCGCAAGTCGGACGGCAGCCTGGTGGCGCTGGAGAATCGCTGCCCGCACCGGTTCGCCCCACTCAGCTTGGGCACGCTCCTGCCCGGCGACCGGGTGCAATGCGCCTATCACGGGCTCGAGTTCGACGGCTCTGGTGCCTGCGTGCACAATCCACACGGCGCAAAAAACATTCCATCGCGCGCCAAGGTCGCGAGCTACCCGATCGTCGAGAAGCATCTGGCTGCGTGGATCTGGATGGGCGACAAGCCGGCCGATCCGGCTAAGATTCCCGACTTCCGCGTGCTGGACAATGTGCCCGAGCTGCACATCACGAAGCTCGACAGCATCCATGTGAAGGCCAACTACGAACTGGTCGTCGACAACTTGTTGGACGTCAGTCACACCTCGTACCTGCACGATGGGCTGCTCGGCAACAAGGATACGGTGGAGTCGGATACGCCTGTCGATATGGACGGGGACGACGTGATCGTATCGCGGTACTCGCCCAACGCGACGCCGCCGGGCATGTTCGCGCAGTTCTGGCCGGGGCACCCCGAACGGATCGACAAGTTCAGCCGTACACGGTGGATGGCGCCCTGCTATCTGACGCTGTTCACCGGCATCTGCCAGCCCGGCGCGCCCAGGGAGAGCGGCACCGGCTATCATGGCATTCATATGCTGACGCCGGAGGACGAGGGCAGCACGCATTACTTCTTCACGGCGGTGCGCTGGGGTGTGAAGACCGACGACGAGACGAACCGTGAGCTCCGGGAGAAGGTCGCAAAGCTGCGCCGGTTTGCGTTCGAGGAGCAGGACGGGCCGGTAATCGAGGAACAGCAAAAGGTGCTCGATAAAGCAACGCGGCAGCTCGAGCCGACGATCTTATCGGTCGACGTCGGTCCGGTGCGTTACAAGCGGGTACTGGAAAAACTGCTTGCAGCGGAACGAGGGTGAAGCCTTCGCTTGAAAGCTCGCCTGCTTGCGCAAGTAGACACCGGACAACCGCAGAAATTGCGAACAATCATGGACTAAAGCGCTTTCCTCTGATTCAAATCGAGAGGAAAGCGCTCTAGTGTGCACCGGCAAAGCTCAGCGATCCGGAAGCACCCGATGACCACCCGCAAATCCCCCGCCGACCTCCGCTCGCATCGCTGGTTCGGCGTCTCCGACCTGCGCTCGTTCGGACATCGATCGCGGCTCCGCCAGATGGGCTATGACGCCGGCGACTGGGCGGGCAAGCCGGTGATCGCGATCCTCAACACGTGGAGCGACATCAACGCCTGCCACGCGCATTTCAAGGCCCGCGCGGAGGACGTGAAGCGCGGCATCCTGCAGGCGGGCGGATTTCCCGTCGAAATCCCGTGCATGAGCTTGTCGGAGCCGTTCCAGAAGCCGTCGACCATGCTCTACCGCAACCTGCTGGCGATGGAGGCGGAGGAGAACCTGCGCTCCTATCCCGTCGACGGCGCGGTGCTGATGGGCGGTTGCGACAAGACCACACCGGGCCTCGTGATGGGCGCGGTCTCGATGGGGCTGCCGTTCGTCTACATCCCCGCCGGCCCGATGCTGCGCGGCAACTGGCGCGGCGAGCAATTGGGCTCGGGCTCCGACGCATGGAAATTCTGGGACGAGAAACGCGCGGGCAACATCAGCGAAACCGATTGGGCCGAGATCGAGGGCGGCATCGCACGCTCGTTCGGCACCTGCATGGTGATGGGCACGGCCGCCACCATGATGATGATCGCCGAAGCGCTCGGCTTATCGCTGCCGGGTGCGTCCACGATCCCTGCCGCCGATGCGAGCCACCCGCGTATGTGCGCAGCGTCCGGCCGCCGCATCGTCGAGATGGTGTGGGAGGACATGACTCCGGGCAAGATCCTCTCGCCGGCCTCGTTCGACAACGCAATCAAGGTCCACATGAGCGTCGGCGGCTCGACCAACGCGATCATCCACGTCGTCGCGATGGCGCGGCGGGCGGGCATTGCGCTGTCCCTCGAGCGGTTCGATCAGCTCAGCCGCGAGGTGCCGGTCATCGCCAACATCCGTCCCTCCGGCAAATACCTGATGGAGGATATGTACTACGCGGGCGGCCTGCCGGCGCTGATGTCGGTGCTGAAAAACCACCTCGACGGCAGCGCGCTGACGGTCAACGGCAAGACGCTCGGCGAAAACATCGCGGGCGCGAAAGTGTGGCTGCCGGAAGTTATCAAGAGCCTCGACAACGCGATCTATCCCGAAGGCGCGACCGCCATTCTCAAAGGCAACATTGCCCCGCGCGGCTGCGTTATGAAGCCCGCCGCCGCCGAGCCGCGCCTGACGCAGCATCGCGGTCCCGCGCTCGTGTTCCGCGACTACAACCACATGGCCGCCGAGATCGATCGTGACGACCTCGACGTGACCGCCGACCATATTCTGGTGCTGCAGAACGCCGGCCCCAAGGGTGGCCCCGGCATGCCCGAGTGGGGCATGCTGCCGATCCCAAAGAAGCTCGTGAAATCAGGCGTGCGCGACATGGTGCGCCTTTCGGACGCGCGCATGTCCGGAACCAGCTACGGCGCGTGCATCCTGCACGTCTCACCGGAGAGCTTCATCGGCGGGCCGTTCGCGCTTGTGCAAACCGGGGATTTCATCGAGGTCGACGTGAAGGGCCGCCGCATCCACCTCGACGTATCGGACGCCGAACTCGCCCGCCGTCGCGCCGCCTGGGTTCAGCCCGCCCCCCGCTACGACCGCGGCTACGGCCGCATGTACCAGGAGCACATCGGCCAAGCCGACGACGGCTGCGACTTCGACTTCCTGGAAGCGGGCGCGAGCGTGGCGGAACCGGAGATACATTGAGAGACGTCGTAGGGCGGGTTAGGCCTCTTGGCCGTAACCCGCCGGCGACGTTGCAGCGGTGCAATACGCTATCGCTATTGCACCCGACGCCGCCCTCAAGCCTCCACCCGCTTCCCCTTGATCAGATCCCACGCGACGTTGATCTGCTTGATGCGGTCCTCGCGGCGGCGGCGGTCGGGCTCGTCGCGCGCTTGATCGGGATGCCAGCTCTGGCGCAACGCATCGACCAGCTTTTTCAGGATGCGCGGCTCGACGTCCGGGTTGACGCCGAGCACCGCGTAGGCCTCCGAGCGGTCGCGCGGCTCGGACAATTCGACCGGCACAAGCGCACCTTCACCGACACTTGAAAGCGCGCCGTCCGCAATTGCCGCCAGGCGCTGCAACTCGCGCGTGACCGCCTGCAGCCTGAGACGAACGCGGTGCGCGTGCTCCGGCGTCTGGGCGTTTTCGGCTGCGAGCTTTTCGAGGCGTTCGGTGGAAACGTGCAGCTCGCGCGCGATCACCTGGCGTAGGGTCAACGCGGGCGGCATCTTGGCGAGACACGTGCGGCAGTGCGCGAGACGCTCGACCGCGACGGCAGCCAGTTGCTCGACGACTTTCGCGTCGGGGCCCGTCACGCGTAGCCCAGCGAAGGAAGGGTTCACTGCGACATCGCGCCGGCCAGTGAAGGAACGGCGCCGCCACGCGATCGCAACGAGACCGAGCAGTGCGGCGAAGCCGGTGGCGGCCAAGAGAGCAGACGTCAGGCCGGTGCCTGTCACGGGATCGCTCTTGGCAGGCTCGACAACGATGGCCGGCGCTGAAACCTGGCGTGCTTCGGCCGCGCGATCGGGGGGGAGGCGGGGAGCAGGTGACGGCGCGGCCGCTGGCGGCACATCGCGCGGTACATCGGCGGGCGGCATGATGACGAACGTCATCCGCGACTTAATCTGGGCCTCGACCGATGGGCCTTGAGCCTCCGGCACAGGTGGCTGCGGGGCACGTGCCGTCGTCTCGGTAACTGGGACAGATTTCGTCGCAGTGGCAGCCGCCGGCGCCGGTGGCGCCGATAGTGGTGTTGGAGAAGGTACCGCCACCATCGCAGGCGTTGGCATCGGCGCTGCTGGCATCGGTGCAGGCGCGGCGGTCGCCTGGCCCTCGCCGCGCAGTGGCGGCAGGAAGCGTGCGCCGACGATGCCTGTCGGGGCGAAACCTTGCGGCATCGCGATCTTCGATGGCTCGGCGTGCACGCGTGTGTGCTGCTCGCGCCGCCAGCATTCATCGAGGAAGCCCGGCTCGTAGACGCGCAAGCGTATGGGAGCGCCGGCGATCCGGTCGAAGCAGGTGCGGGCGAAGCCGCCGCGTGCGCGCGCCTGCCTGGTGAGAACGAGATGACCGTCCTCGATCGTAGCCTTGGGAGCGGGGCGATGACTGAGCGCAGCAGCCACCACGTTCATCCACGCAACGCGGTTGGAACCGCACTGCAAGGCAAACCGATGCACGGTCCACGGCCGGCACGCCGCAGTGTCGCCACCACCTCGGGCACACGCCGTAATGCGCTGCGTCTCGCGGCGATCGGCGATCTCGTAGATCTGCTCGCTGGTCGTGGGCTGCACACGAAGTCGCCCGTTGGAAGCGTCGTGCGCGCATGTGAACGGCATCGCCAAGCGCGGGCGCCCCGGCGCGTCATTGCTCGTCTGCGCCGTCGCCGGCTGCACGAAGACCGTCAGCACGATGCTGGCGAAACCAATGAAGTTATACGCGTTACCCCCGCGCATGAGCGTCTCCCCCAAGGGCTCATGCCGACCTTGCACGTGTGCGCGCCGATGCGCGATTCCGCCGGAACCCTAACCCCGGCGGACCAAGGTCCGCAGCCCGGGTCTTCGCCCTCAACAGGGGCGCGACTGTGGCGCGTCCCTGTCGAAAGCAAGGCAATTACACCTGCGGACGACCACCTGCTATTCGGCGGGCGCCTACTCCGCGGGCGTGGGGCGCGCTGCAATCTCGCCATGCGCGGCCGCAGGAGCGCCGTGAGCGGACGCCGGCCCCGCATCGCGCGTCGTGCGTGCGCCGAACCGTTCACGCAGCGACTCGAAGGTGAGGTAAACCGCCGGCGTGATGTACAGCGTCAGAAGCTGCGACACCGCAAGACCGCCGACGACCGCGAGGCCCAGGGGCTGGCGCAACTCCGCACCAGCACCCGCGCCGAGCGCGATCGGCAGCGTGCCGAACAGCGCCGCCATCGTCGTCATCATGATCGGGCGGAAGCGCAGCAGGCACGCCTCGCGGATCGCCTTCTCGGCCGTGGCGCCTTGCGCCCGCTGCTCGATCGCGAAGTCGACCATCATGATCGCGTTCTTCTTCACAAGACCCACAAGCAGGATGATACCGATCACAGCGATCACGGTCAGCTCCATGCCGAACAGCATCAAGGTGAGCAGTGCGCCAAGGCTGGCCGACGGCAAACCGGACAGGATCGTGACGGGATGGATGAAGCTCTCGTACAGGCAGCCCAGCACGATGTAGATCACGATGATCGCAGCCAGAATGAGCATCGGCTGGTCGCGGAAGCTCTCCTCGAACACCTTGGCGGTGCCCGCGAACTGGCCCGATATGGTCGCGGGCATGTTGAGTTCGCGGCTGACCTCGCGCATCCGCTCCGTCGCCTCGCCGAGCGTGAAGCCCGGCGCGAGATTGAAGCTGACCGTTACTGCCGGTAGCTGCGACTGCCGTGAAATCGCGGTCGGACCCGAGCCCATCGCAACCGTCATCAGCGTATCCAGGCGGATCTGCTGGCCCGAAGACGAGCGCACGAACACCCGCGACAGCACGGTCGGATCGAGCACGAAGTCCTTGTTGGCCTCCACGATCACCGGATAGTCGTTGAGCGACGTATAGACGTTGGCGACCGTTCGCGTGCCGAAGGCCGTGTACAGCGTCTGGCGCACTGTATCCATTGAAACGCCGACACGGGCCAGGTTGTCGCGATCGACATTGAGCACGACCTGCCGCGCGCCGAGCGAAAGATCGCTCGTTACGTCGGCGAAACCGGTGGTCGTCTTCAGCTTGTCGATCAGCTTCGGCGCGAACGTGTAGAGCTCGTCCTGGACGACGCCGTTCAGGGTGTACTGGTAGGCAGCCGAGCCGACGCGCGCGCCGACGCGCATGTTCTGCAGCGGCACGGGGAAAGCGCGGATTCCCGTGACGTTCGCGGTCGCGCGACGCAACCGGCTTTGCACCTCGGTGATGCTCGACCCGTTCGTGCGTTCCTTGCGCGCCTTCAACTGGACGAAGATGTTGCCGCGGTTGATCTGCGGATTGAAGTTGGTCACGGCCACGTTGGAATTGAGATACAGCACGTCCGGGTCCCTACGGATCGCCTCGGCCACCAGCCGCTGACGATCCAACATGGCCTGGAACGAGATATCCGCCGCCGCCTCGGTGCGCACGATGATGATATTGGTGTCCTCGACCGGCAAGAACCCCTTCTTGATGATGGCGAAAGCCCACAGCGTGGCCCCCATCGAAGCCAGTGTCAGCAGAATCATCAGCCCGCGCGCCTTCAGCGACGCGTCGAGCGTCACCCGGTAGGCGTTGGCCATGGCGTCGTAGCCGGCCTCGAACCAGCGCGACAGGATGTTGGGCTTGGTCTGATGCAGGTTCTTGGCGCTGAGCATCCGCGCGCACAGCATCGGCGTCAGTGTCAGCGAAATAAAGCCGGACGCCAGGATCGCGATGGAAATCGTGACCGCGAACTCGAAGAAGAAGCGGCCGACGACACCGCCCATGAACAGGATCGGGATGAACACCGCACACAGCGACAGCGTGATCGAAAGCACCGTGAAGCTGATCTCGCGCGCGCCGCGGATCGCGGCATCGAACGGCTCCATCCCCTGCTCGATATAGCGCACGATGTTTTCAAGCACGACGATCGCGTCGTCGACCACGAACCCGACCGCAAGCGTGAGCGCAAGCAAGCTGACGTTATCGAGCGAGAAGCCCATGACGGCCATGCCGGCAAACGTCGCCGCGATCGACAACGGCAGGGCAACGGCAGGAATGATCGTCGCGCGCCAATTGCGCAGAAACGCCAGGATCACAAGCACCACGAGAACGACCGTGATCAGCAGTGTCTCCTGAACGTCGTGGACGCTCTCCTTGATCGATTCCGATCGGTCCGACAGGATGTCGATCTTGACGGTCGGCGGAAGGATGGCTTCGAAGGTCGGGATCAGCCTGCGGATCGACTCCGTGACCTCGACGGTGTTGGCGTCGGGCTGGCGCTGGACGCTAAGAATGATCGAGCGCTTTCCGTTGTATTCGGCGCGCGCCTCCTCGTTCTCGACGGAATCGACAACGGTGGCGATGTCCTGCAACCGCACCGGCGCCCCGTTTCGCCATGCAACCACGATCGGTTTGAAGAACGCCGCCTTGGGTTCGGCCGAGTTCGTCTCGAGCTGGTATTGCAGGCGCGACGTACGGATGCTGCCGATCGGCGAGACGGAGGTGTGCTGGGTGATCGCGGTGCGCATCTCCTCGATCGAGATGCCACGTGAAGCGAGGGCGTCGAGATCGTAGCGGATACGGACCGCGCGCTTCTGCTGGCCGTTGACGCTGACGACCGCCACCCCGTTGATCGCCGAGATGGCCGGCGACAACACGCGGTCGGCGTAGTCCTGGATGTCGACGGCTGGCGTGGTGTCGGACGTCAGCGCCAGAAACATGATCGGCGAATCCGCCGGGTTCACCTTGCGGAAGCTGGGCGGTTCCGCCAGGTCCGAAGGCAGTCGCCGCAACGCGCTGGAGATCGCCGACTGAACGTCGAGGGCTGCCGCGTCGATGTTGCGGTTGAGGTCGAATTCCAGCGTAATCTGCGTTACGCCCTCGAAGCTCGACGACGTAATCGCGGCCACGCCTGAAATCGTCGAGAACTGCCGCTCCAGCGGCGAGGCGACCGAGACCGCCATCGTGTTCGGGCTGCCGCCGGGCAAGCGCGCCGTGACTTGAATCGTCGGCACCTCGATGCGCGGGATGGCCGCGACTGGAAGCTGGCGATAACCAGCGAACCCCGCAAGCATGATCGACGCCATCATCAGGATGGTCATCACGGGACGGCGGATGCACAGCTCGGAAAGTCCCATGGACAGCCCTCGGATCACCAGATGGCGGGCCACGTCAACGCGCGTGACCCAAACGTGCGCATTTCAAAAACATGCACACAAACGGAAGTGGGCAATCAGGATCAGCCGCCGCTCGCGCTGCCGCCCGCGTTCACGGGCGAGCCAGCCGGCGAGCCCTTGCCCGAACCACGACTGGCGCCGGCGGTGCCAGCACCAGGCTTGGACCCCGGGGCCTCGCGCACGCTGACGCTGCTGCCGGGCGACAGGCGCAACTGGCCGTCGGTCACCACGCGTTCGCCGGGCTTCAAGCCGCTGACGAGGTACGCTGTCTGCTCGATCACGCGGTCCAGTACCACGGTGCGGACGGCAACCTTGTTGTCGGCGCTGACGATCCAGGCAAGCATGCCGTCCTGAGCGGGCAGAACCGCGCTGGCCGGGACGGAAACGATGCCCTGCCGCGTCTCCGCCGTGAGATCGACGTTGACGGCGAGACCGGGCCACAGCGACTCGTCGGCATTCTCAACGAGAACCTTCGCCGTCACGGTGCCCGTTGTCCTGTCGATCTGGTTGTCGACGAAGCTCAGCTTTCCCGTCACTTCCAGCGGTTTGGCGCCGGGCACCCGGATCACTGCGGTCGACCCTTTGTCCAAGGCCGACTTGAGCTGCTGGAGATTGACCTGCGGCAGTGCGAACGCAACCGCGATCGGTTTGGTCTGGTTGATGGTGAGGAGTGGCAGCGGATCGGCACTGCGTACGAAGGTGCCGAGCTTGGCCGTTATGCTGCCGGTGCGACCGGTGATCGGCGCGCGGATCACGAGGTAGTCGAGCTGCGTGCGCTGCATTTCCAGCGCAGCTTGGCTTGCGGCAATCGTCGCCTTCAAGACTTCGACCTGCTGGCGGGCGGTATCTGTGGAGGCCTCGCTTGCATACTTCTTTACGAGCAGCGATTCGCGCCGCTCCAGGATCGACATGGCGTCCTTCAGCGAGGCCTGATCTTTCGTGATTTGCGCTTCGGCCTGCTTGATCTGGGCCGAGACCAACCGCTGGTCCAGCCGGTAAAGCAGCGATCCCGCCTGGACCATGTCGCCTTCCTTGAAGCCGACTTCGATCACTTGGCCATCGACGCGCGGCTTGATCGCCACCGTCGCCATCGCTTCGACCGTGCCGGGCGCTGACAGAATGATCGGCATGTCAGAAAGCTGCGCCGCGGCGACGTTCACGGGCGCGGCGCCTGCGGCACCCTTCTTAGATGGCGGTGCGCCCTTGGCTTCGCCGCCCGCGGCCTGAGCCTTGCCAGCGCCCGGCTCGACTTTCGCAACACCGGCAAAAGCCAATCCGGCGTGCGCGGCCTGGGCCAGCGGGGCCGGCAGAACCCGATCGAGATCCTGGCGCCACGCGTAGGCCGAGCCCGCGATCCCCGCCAAACCTACCAACACGAGCATAGTTTTCGACATCGACAGCTCCGGTCGTACGCCTGCCCTACTGGCTGCGCCGTCCGAACCCGGTCAGTGCGCAGCCCCCTCCCCGATTACTCCCGGCGCCCTCCATTTGCAGTGGACGCCAGCGCACGCGAGCCGCCCACCAATATGGCCCACGTACGTGGGGCTAAGTGGCGATCCGGCACCATGTCGTAAAATTGCGTATATCATAGCTGGCCCGTCGGCAAATCTAAATATGGTAAAAATTCGGCGGTTGTCTTTCAACTTGTGAGAACAATCTCGTGATGTTTTGCCTCAGCCGGCTACGATCCGCGGCGTGTTGGGCGCCCCTTGCGCGCAGGGCAGCGCTGGCCGTATTGGCAACACAGTATTCCACCGCGACACGCAACCTTTGCCATATGGCCCGCCCGAAATGACCGACAATCACAACCTCTACCGCCTGTTCGAAGCTCGTATGGTGAGCGATCCGGCTAGGTCGGCATTCGCATCGTCCGCCGGAACGGTGACGACCTACGGCGAACTCGGCCAGAAGGTCGCGCGCATGGCCAATGCGCTGGCGGCGGCAGGCGTGAAGCCGGGCGACCGCGTCACCGTGCAGGTCGAGAAGTCGCTGCCCAATGCGGTGCTTTATCTCGCCTGCCTGAAGGCCGGTGCGGTGTTCAATCCGCTCAACTCCGGTTACACAGCAGCCGAGCTCGACTACTTCCTGGGCGACGCCGAGCCGAGCCTGCTCGTCTGCCAGAAATCGAGCCTCACGCTGCTCCAGCCGATCGCCGAAACGCGCCAGATCGCGGCGACTTTACTCCTCGAGCCCGACGGCTCCGGCTCGCTAACCGATCTGGCCGCGAAACAATCGGGCGAGCACCAAACCGCGATGTGCGGCCGGGACGATCTCGCGTCGCTGATCTACACGTCGGGCACGACGGGGCGCTCGAAAGGCGCGATGATCACGCACGGCAATCTCGTGTCGAATACTGAGGCGCTGTGCGCGACGTGGCGGATTACCGGCGACGACATTCTCCTGCACGCACTGCCGATTTTCCACGTCCATGGGCTGTTCGTGGCGCTCAACACGATGCTCGCGCAAGGCGCGAAAATCCTGTGGCTGGCGAAGTTCGACCATGAACAGGTCATACGGTTGCTGCCAGAGGCGACCGTCATGATGGGCGTGCCGACGTTCTACACACGACTGTTGTCGGCGCCGGCGTTTGGCCGTGAGACCTGCCGCACCATGCGGCTGTTCGTGTCGGGCTCGGCGCCGCTGCTGGCCGAAACCCACACCGAGTTCAAGAGCCGTGCGGGGCACGCCATTCTGGAGCGCTACGGCATGACCGAGACCGGCATGATCACGTCGAACCCTTACGCCTTCGAGGGTCGGCTGGCGGGAACCGTAGGGCATCCGCTACCCGGCATCACGGTGCGGCTCGCCGATACCGAAGGCAAAGTGCTCGGCGCGGGCGAGATCGGCGTAATCGAGGTCAAGGGCCCCAACGTGTTCAAGGGCTACTGGCGTAATCCGGAAAAGACCAAGGCCGAGTTCCGGGGCGATGGTTATTTCATCACCGGCGACCTCGGCATGATCGAGCCGGACGGCCGCGTGTCTATCGTCGGGCGTGCCAAGGACCTGATCATCACCGGTGGCCTCAACGTCTATCCCAAGGAAATCGAGGACGAGCTCAACGAATTCCCCGGCGTAGCCGAGGCAGCAGTGGTGGGCATTCCCCACCCCGATTTCGGCGAAGGGGTGATTGCCGTACTGGCCAAGGCGCCCGGCGCGGATGGCGGCAGGATCCCGGCCGAGGGCCAGATCATCAAGCAGCTCGAAGGCCGGCTCGCCAAATTCAAGTGCCCCAAGCGGGTTTTCATCGTCGACGAGCTGCCGCGCAACGCGATGGGGAAGGTACAAAAAGCGGAGCTGCGAGCAACATACGCTGCAACCTTCAAGTCTTGAATGAGCAAGGTTACCGCGGCCCAGAACTTGACCTTCGGCGGGTTCACTATTGAAAGTTGTATTCTGCTGGCGATCCGCTAGCATTGTAGCGTATCTCCTATCGGGAATGCGTCGTCGCGTTTCGATTGCGCCCCCTTGTTTCAGCGTTGGTAGCCGCCATGAATGCCACGTCTTACGCAGAATTCCGGACAGCCCTCGGGCCGGCAAACTTGAATGACGACAAGATGGATCAAGTCCGCGAACTGCTGTTTGGCGAGTATCAGCGGCAGAGCGAGTCGCGACTGGCGCTGCTCGAAGCGCGGGTTCGCGAGCTCGAACTTTCGTTGCAACGGCGCCTCGAAGCTCTCGAAGGCCGGGTTGAGCAGATCGCCAGCCGGTCAGAGGCCGAGCAGCGGGCGACGCTCGAGGAGCTCGGGCGCGGCATGGCTGATCTGGGCGAACGGGTCCGCCGTCTCCGCTGACAGCGAGGCACGGACCACCAACTTAGGACATATCGCAGAATAACGGCTACGAGTTCCCCGGTCTGCGTGGGCTGATTGTATAGTTCCATTCGGGATGGAAGTCATCGCCGACAAGCTTGACCGCCGCCAACTCGGCTTTGCTGACCTTGATGCCTTTCTCATAGGTTCG
>CAMDPA010000098.1 GCA_945903565.1 Devosia equisanguinis
CGCGAACCTATGAGAAAGGCATCAAGGTCAGCAAAGCCGAGTTGGCGGCGGTCAAGCTTGTCGGCGATGACTTCCATCCCGAATGGAACTATACAATCAGCCCACGTAGACAGGAGAACTCGTAGCGGTTATTCTGCGATCTGTCCTAACGAAAACGTCAGAGCCAGAAGCCTTGCCCTCCAGTTCCTTGATGAAATCGGTGCCCCCCTCCAGATTGTCGTCCATGAAGATCTCGGCACGCGGCAACCGCCGCTTGAGATGCTCCTGCAGGCGGGCCGTCTCGGAGCGGCTATCGCTACGCCTGTAGTTGAAGAAAACCTTCCCCCTCATCGACCATTCTCCAATCGAACGAAAAAATACACCAGACAAGAACGGCCATCAGACCCGGTGTCATTCAGTGTGCCATAGCTGGCGCTCAATATGCCGCCATGACGGAATTCGTCGGCCAACACGCCCCCCCCCCGCTTACCCTCCCAACAGATCCCCGCACCCGGCCTCGGTTGCCCAGAACTCCCACCCCCTGCGCATGGCGGGCGACTCAGGATCGATCGCGAGGCGAGCGGCGATTTCGCCGGGGTGGAGGCCCTTGATCTCACCGCCCAGACGCATCGCCGCCATCAGTACGCGGGCGTTGCGGGGGACAAAGACGGACAGGCGAACGAGGTCGTTCAGCGTGCGGCCGGTCGAGATGAAGCCGTGGCTGCGCATCAGGGCGAGGCGGTTCTGCGACAGCGTGCGCGCGAGATCGCGGCCCTGCGCCACCGTGCGAACGAGCAGGTCCGTATCGGTGCCGAAATTGTCCGCGATATCCCACACGGGGATCGACGCACCCATGTCGCCGGCGTTCTGGATCACCGGGCGGAACGGCACGCTCGATATCGTGAACGGCAGCACGTCCTCGGCGTGCGCATGCAGGACGGCGTTGATGTCGGGGCGCGCCTCGTACACCGCGCCATGGATGAAGCGCTCCAGATAGAGCGGGCGCGCTTCCCGGCCAACCGGCACGCCGTCGTGCGTGAACTCGACGATATCATCTGTTGCGATGATGCCGGGCGAGAGCGAACGCGCGAGGAAGTGACGCGTGGGATCATGGGGATGGCGGATACTCACGTGGCCGTAAGCGTCGAGCACGCGCTGGTGCGCGAGGATGCGGTTGGCGACGACGAGATCGCGTCTGGCCCGATCGATCGCATCCATAGAAGTCATACTCCCGACGAGGTGCAAATGACCGGCACTCGTAGGTCGTTGCTGAGCGCGCCTTGCGCGAAGCCCGACATGTAAGAGCCCTACATTGGAGAGCGAACTGTCGGGCTTCGACCGGCGGAATTGGAGGCCTCGGCCCGACCTACAGTGCGCAACCCTCCCAGCCAATCAAAGAGGTGGCGCCAGCACGTCCTTCGATTTCTTGATCACCTCGGGGGAAGCGCCCGTGGCGGCCTTGATGGCCGCGGCGGTTTCAGCGCCGCTCATGGGATCGGCCTCGATCTGGGCCTTGGCCAGTTCGGCCAGATATTCCGGATCGCGCACAGTCTTGTCGAACCCGGCCTGCATCACGGCGACGATGGCAGCCGGTGTCCCCGGCGGCAGCGCGAGCGGCCGCGTCACCTCGGCCTGCGCGAATACGAACTCGGTCAGCTCGCGGTCCGGACCGGGCTTGACCAAGTCGTAGACATTGGCGGCGCCCTTGAAGTACGGCAGGCTCTGCCGCCCGAACTGGATGAAGATCCGCAGATTGCCGGCCTCGTAGTCGGAGCGGAAGGCGGCGCGCACCGAGGAGATGAACATCCCGCAGCTCGCGTCCACCTCGCCGCGCTGCATGGCAAGTATGATGGGGCCGGTGCCCCCCAGCCCCATGATCACCTGCAGATCCGCGCCGAGCACGTTCTTCAGGAAGTAGGCGTGCTGGGCGGTTATGGCGGCGGGGCCCGAAGCGCCAAACCGGGTCTTGCGCTTGGTAACGTCGTCCCAGGTCTTGATGCCGGTATGCGCCCACGCACCGCACGCCGGCGTGTCGCGATTGAGGTTGCCGATCCACTCGAACTTGTTGGCGTCGAATTTCGCCTGCGCATTGCCGAGCAGCGGCTCGAGCGCGGCGGAGGAGGCGAACATCGCGATCTGCGAGCCGTCTTTCGCCGCGGTGTTGTAGAGCAGATTGGCCGACAACAGGCTGCCGGCGCCCGGCTGGTTCTGGACGACCACATTGGGATTGCCGGGCAGATGCTTGCCGTAGGTGCGCGCGAAGATCCGGGCGATCGTGTCGTACCCGCCCGCGGGCGGAAAACCGACGACGAGATTGACGTTCTTGGCCGTGAACGTTTGCGCTTGAGCCGGGCCGCCGATGCCGGCCAAGCCGATCGCAACGCCCAGCACAAGTGCTGCGGCTGCCTTGGCAGCAGCGGATGATGTCACACGTAGCATTCCTAATCCCTCCCAAACCCACGGCGCCGGTTTTTTTTATCCCGTGCGCGCGCGGACGTTCTATTTCCAGCCAAGCCGCAAGCAGACCCGCAGCAGATCGGCGACCGATTTCGCGCTCATCTTGCTCATCACGAAGGCGCGATGAATTTCCACGGTGCGCGGGCTGAGGCCCAGCTTCAGCGCGATATCCTTGGTCGCCAGACCGTCGATCAGGTGACGCAACGTTTCCTTCTGGCGCTGGGTAAGGCTTTCGAAGCGCTCGCGCAACTCCGACAGCTCATCGAGCTCCTTCTCCGCCCGCTCAACGGTTTCGAGCAGCTTGTCGTGCTTGAACGGCTTTTCGAAGAACTCGAACGCGCCGAGCCGCACCGCCTGCACCGCCATCTCGATGTCGCCATGCCCGGTCAGGATCACGATCGGACGCGGATCCATATGCGACTTCAGCTCGCGCAACAGGTCGAGCCCCGTCATTTCAGGCATCCGAACGTCCGAAATAACGCATCCGGAGACGTAGTCCGCATCCAGAAAGCTCCTGGCGCTCGAGTGGCGCGCGACCTCGTAGCCCTTGCTCGCAAACAGGATCGCCAGCGAGTCGAGCACGCCGGGATCGTCGTCAATGATGCTAATTGCTTTGGGCATTTCGTTTTCCCAGTGTTGGCAGCCTGATCCGAATGCAAGCCCCGGTGCTCCGGCGCATCACGGCCAAGCTGCCGCCGTGAGCTTCCGCTACAGAACGCGCGATGGCAAGACCCAATCCCGAGCCGTTTCGCTTGGTCGTCATGAACGGAGTTGTGGCCAGCGCATCGAGGCCCGGCGCAAACCCTGGCCCGCTGTCCTCGACCTCGATAATCGTATCGTCCCCTTCCGCGCGGACGATGATGCCGATATGCCCGGGACGGCCGCTTTCGCCGATTGCCTCGATGCTGTTGACGACAAGATTATCGACCGCTTGCTCGAGCTGCACTTGATCCGCCATGAGAATAGGAAGCCCCGGCGCTATTTCAATTCCCATCACGATGCGCTGGCTGCCGAGCTCACTCGCATGGGCCACGCGCACGTCTTCGAGCAGGCGAGCAAGCCGCATCGGCGCGGGCGACAACGCGCCTTGCTTGACCAGATCTCGGATACTACGCATCACTTCGGCTGCCCGATCACATTCGTGGGTCAATTTTCCCAACGCCGTCCCGGCCAGCTCGTGGTTCCCCGCCGCGATCGCGTCCCGGGCAATGGCGGCATAGGTCGAGATCGCCGTGATCGGCTGATTGATCTGGTGGGCGATAGCTGCGGCCGTCTCGCCCGCCGAGCGCAGGCGCAATGCACGGCCAAGCGCCGCTTGTTGCTCGCGCAGGCGCTGTCCGGCCGCCTCGCGCTCGGTAACGACCGCGCTAACCAGCAACCCCGTCACGGCAAGCGCGATCATCAGGATCTGCAGCGAGCCCGTGCCCGGCACGATGTCGGCACGCACATGCGTACCCACGATAATGCCGATCTGCGCCGCGTTGAGCATCAAGATGACCCCGCGGACACCATCCCGCAGTGCCACCCAAAGCAACGGCAGGAACAACAGATAGAACAATTGGTACGTAGTTGCCTGACGATAGGCAAACACGGTCCAAAGCGCGGCGAGCAACACTAGGAATTGCGCAAGATGAGTCCACTCCGGCCACTCCAACCTGTGATCGCGAGCAAACAGCAGTAGCAGCGGGGCGACGATCAAAATGCCGACGACATCTCCGACCACGAGCCGCCAAGCCGCCGGAAACAATTCAGTCTGACCAATCATCCGATCATACCACAGGGCCAACATATAGGCGCTCGAATGCATCAAGGCGCCGATCGTGGCCACAGCAATCAGCACCAGAAGTGACTGCACAGTTCGAAGGCGGGGATCGAACGTCACGACGGATCGCAAGCAAACTGCCGCGGCCACCCAGGTGCCGCACGTCGCTACGATGACAACGCCAAGCGCGGGGATCGAGAAGCGTGTCGGGTTGACCACCAAAAGCGTCAGCAACTCCGCGACGGCTATGAACGGCCAGGCCACTGGTCCCGCCCAATAGGCATATGCAAGCGCAAGCCCGGTGGTCGGGCTCCAAGGTGTGACACCTATGCCACGATAGAGCCCTATTAAGCTTAGCCAATCGAGCATCAGGGCCGCCAAACAGTAGCCGACGCCTAACAGAAAGTGCGTGCTCATGGGGCTGGAGTTCATAACTTTTCACCTCAAAATCAGCACCTTAGCTGAGCATCATGCGGGCCAGACGTGAACCAGAGCGGCGCCACTACGGAGACATACTTAGGTTTTCACGGCGCTTGCATGACGCCGCTGTATGCTTGATCCAATTACCCAACACACGGGCTTAGACCCCATGACTGCAAGCTAGTGAGCGTACGACAGGGAGCAAACAACATGTATGGGGGCAATATGAAATCGACCAGCATCATAGCCTTGATGGCATCGGCCGGCGTTATCCTTGGGTCAGCCACCGCGTCTGCGGCCGATCTCGGCGGCAACTGCTGCGCCGATCTCGAGGAGCGCGTTGCAGAACTTGAGGCGACCACAGCTCGCAAGGGCAACCGCAAGGTCTCGCTGCAGATCTCCGGCCAGGTTTCCGAAGCCATCATGTGGTGGAACGACGGCGCCGAGAGCAACACCTACGTCGTCGAGAACTATCTCTTAAAGAACCGCCTTGCCTTCAGCGGCAACGCCAAGATCAACAGCGACTGGTCCGCCGGCTTCCGGCTCGAGATCGGCATCCGCGCCTATCGCTCGAGCAGCGTCAACCAGCTTGCACTCGGCGCCAGCCAGACCACCACGATCACGGCCTTCAACACGCAGTCGGTCGCCCTGCGGCAGGCCAACTGGTGGATCCAGTCCAACACCTATGGCCGCATCTCGGTTGGCCGTGACACCGACGCCGTCAACGGCATCTCGTCGATCAACCTTGCCAATCCCGACGGCTTCTCCGGCCTGACCGGCCCCGGCTACGCCAACAACAGCTTCCTGCTGCGGCGCTCCGGCACCACGGGCAGCGGCACCAACGCTCTCAGCTCGCTGACCTGGGGTGATGCGGCCAACTTCCGCAACGGCGACGGCCCCTCCTCGATGGGCTACTCGGAGACGTCGAGCGGCATCAAGTACACCTCGCCGTTCTTCCTCGGCCAGTCGAAGTCCTCCGGCTTCCGGATCGACACGACCTGGGGCATGGACGACATGTGGGCCGTCGGCCTGCGCTATGCGGAGACGCTGGGTGGCTTCCGCGTTGCAGCCGGCGTCGGCTACAGCCAGTGGAACGGCCCCGATCGTGGCATGTGCTCGCAGGGCGCCAACAACGTTGCGATTACCGCTACGACCACCACCTCGACCGTCGACTGCACGTCGATCCAGGCCAGCGCCAGCCTTATGCACGTGCCGACCGGTCTGTATATCACGGGCGGCGGTGGCCAGATCAACGACAAGAACTCGCAGGCCGCTTACGATGCAGCCTCCGGTTTGGCCTTCGGCACCCGGCGTCCCGGCGACGACGGCAAGTCGGGCACTTGGTATGTGCAGGCTGGCTGGCAGGCCAAGCTCAACACCCTCGGTAACACCACGTTCTGGGGCCAGATGGTGCAGTACGATACGGGTCTTGGCGTTAAAAACAGCGTCGTACAGACGTTGGCCGGCACCGACGCGCTCAACTCTCTCAACGTGACGGCTCTGATCAGCGGCTCGCAGACCCGGTATTGGGGCGCAGGCGTGTCGCAGGAAATCAGCGCTGCTGCGATGATCCTGTACGCCGGCTTCCACACCGGCTCGACCGAGGTCATGCTGCGCAACGCGAGCACGGCCGGCGCCCAGACCGCCAAGGCCCGTCCGATCGACGACTGGCAGACGTTCTACACCGGCGCGACCATCCGGTTCTGATCTCTCTGCAGTTCGTAACGACTCAGGAAAAGCCGCTCCGATGGGGCGGCTTTTCTCGTTCCGGGCTCCGCTCTGCCGTCGTGGCGAACGCAAAAAGCGGGCGAGTGCCTGCGCACGCGCCCGCCTCGAGTCGCTTACCGAAGGCCGCCCATCAGGCGGCGTGGGTCTCGAGCTTGGGCGCGGCTCCCTCGCCACCGATCGCAATACTGCGCGGCTTCATCCGCTCGGGGATGTTGCGCGTCAGATCGATGTGCAGCAGACCGTCCTTGAGATCGGCGCCGCTCACTTCGACGTAGTCGGCCAGCTGGAAGCGCCGCTCGAAACCACGCTGCGCGATCCCGCGATGCAGGTACTCGCGCTCGGCCTCTTCCACCGGCTTCTTCTCGCCGCGCACGCAAAGCGCCGTCTCCTTCGCCTCAATTGCGATCTCGTCGCGGGCGAAGCCGGCCACCGCCATGGTGATCCGATAGCTGTTTTCGGCGAGGCGCTCGATGTTGTAGGGGGGATAACCGCCGTCCTCGCCGTTGGTCGCGAGATTGTCGATCAGGTGGGCCAATCGATCGAAACCGATGGTCGAGCGATACAGGGGGGCAAAGTCGAAAGGTCGCATTACCAGTTCTCCTAAGAAGCAACTGTGGGTTATGCCTGCCCGAATGGGCCAGGCATTTCAGGGTGTGCAGCCATGACGGCCTGCACAAACGGTGATCTGGTGAGCGGTGGCTCGCTCGTCAAGAGGCGGGCCGCGTCAAGGGACAGGCGACGTGCGGCCATTCTGCCACCCGATCGCGCCACATATTGCCGTAGGCTATCCTCCGCGGGCCGCTCACTTTCGATCCGCCAGGAACCTCACGGGAAGCACATGAATCCGAAGCCGAGAACGCTGTGGCAGGCCGTCGTCCACCTTTACGAAAACAGCGGTATCACGCTCGCGAGCGCGGTCGCCTTTTCGGTGATCATCTCGCTGTTCCCGTTCTGCATTCTGATCGGTTCGCTGGCCGGCGTCGTCGGCGGACGGGGCCTCGCCGAGCAGGCGGTGGCGTTGATGGTCGACATCCTGCCCGCGCGCGTCGCCGAGACGTTGGAACCCGAAGTCGAGCGTGTGATGGGCTCGAGCCGCTACGATCTCGTCACGCTCAGCGCGTTCTTCGCATTGTTCTTCGCCACTGGCGCAATCGAAACCCTGCGCGAGGCGCTCAACGGCGCCTATCGCGTGGTGGAAAACCGGCGCTATCCCGTGTGCCTCGCGGTCAGCACTTTGTTCGTCGTGATCAGCGCGATTTCACTGCTGTTGCTGACGGCCGGCCTCGTCGTTTGGCCCGCGATCGTAGCCCGCCTGGAACCCAATTGGCTCGCGCGCCCCGAGGCGGCTTGCTTCCATCGGCTGATCCACTCGAACTGGCTGTCGGTCGGCACACGCTACCTGCTCGCCGGCAGCGTGATCGCGATCCAACTTTTCGCAATGCACATTTGGCTCGCGGCGGGCCGTCGAGGCTTCCGCGAGGTTTGGCCGGGCGTCGTGCTGACCGTTCTATTGTGGCTGGGCACCGCGGCGGTGTTCTCGACCTATCTCGACTTCAACGACTACGCCCGCTTCTACGGCGGCCTGTCGCAGATCATGGCGACGATGATGTTCTTCTGGGTCAGCGCCGTGATCGTGATCCTCGGCGCGGAACTCAACCGCGGCCTGATCGAACTTAAGAAGATGCAGGCCGAGGATGGCGCGCTGACGGTTTAGGAGTGGCGGCCTCGATGAAGCCCGCCTCGACGTCAACGGCGGCGCGATCGCCATCGGCCATCCGCTCGGCGCGGCCCGTGTGCGGCTGACCGTAACTCTCGCGCGCGAGCTGGAACTTGCTCAGCTGCGCTACGGCATCGCCTCGGCCTGCCCCGCGGCGGCCGGGGCACCGCAATACGGGTCGAAAACCCCGTCTAACCCTTCAGCCGCTCGAGCAGCTCGCGGACGTCGTCTTCCCACTCTTCGATGTCGGGTGAATCTTCCCACTGCTCGCGCAGCTCGGAGTTCTTGAGCACGCGGTTGACCGCCTTGCGCGCGGTCGACAGCAGCTTGGCGGCATCGATCTTGGACGCGTTCTCCTTGAGGCTCGGCAGCGCCTCCTTCGGCAGCCGCGAGCCGTCGCCATAGCGCGAAGCCGCCACGATCTCGGCCGCCGCCAGTGCGTGAGCCGCGATCTCCGCCTCCAGATAATCGAGCGGGTCCATCTCGGTGATGGCCTCGAGCGCGCCCTGCGCGGCGGTCGCGCCATCGCTGCCGAAGCCGCTGAGCCACTCCATCGCGTCGTCGTTGTCGAAGGTGCCGGTGCCGTCGCCGCTCATGCTCGTCCTCTCGTGCGTTGTGCGCCCTACAGTTGGCCGCAAGCTCGCCGATTTTCGCGTGGATTCCAACACCTCGATGGTCGCCAACTGTGCGAAACGTTTACCAGCGCGCCAGCACCGCGCCCCAGGTGAAGCCGCCGCCCATCGCTTCCATCAACACGAGGCTGCCCTTGTCGATGCGGCCTTGCTCGAAGGCCTGGTTGAGCGCGAGCGGGATCGACGCCGCCGAGGTGTTGCCGTGCTGGGACAGCGTCATCACGATCTTCTCGGGCGATACCTTCAGCTTCTTCGCGATGCCGTCGAGGATGCGCGCATTGGCCTGATGCGGCACGAACAGGTCGATCTCATCGGCCTTGTAGCCGGACTCTGCCAGCGTCTCTTCGATCACGCCGGAGATCTTGTTGACGGCGTGGCGGAACACCTCACGCCCGTTCATGCGCAAATGCCCCGTGGTGCGCGTGGAGCCGGGCCCGCCGTCGACATACAGCAGGTCCTCGTAGCGGCCGTCGGAACGGATGCGGGTGGCGATGATGCCGCGGTCCTCGCGCGTACCGGTCTGCGCTTGCGCCTCGAGCACAACCGCCCCGGCGCCATCGCCGAACAACACGCACGTGGTGCGATCGTTCCAGTCGAGAATGCGCGAGAATGTCTCCGCGCCGATCACGAGAGCGCGTTTGAATTGGCCGGCCTTGAGAAAGTTGTCGGCCGTCGTCATGCCGTAAACGAAGCCCGAGCACACCGCCTGTATGTCGAAGGCCGCGCCGTGGGTGATGCCGAGCTTGGACTGGATGCGCACGGCAGTTGCCGGAAACGTCCGGTCGGGTGTGGCGGTGGCGCAGATCACGAGGTCGATGTCGCTAGCGGTGAGGCCCGAGCGCTCCAGCGCCTGATGGGCTGCGGCAATTCCGAGATCGGACGTCAGTTCGCCGTCGGCCGCGATGTGGCGCGCCTTGATACCCGTGCGTTCAACGATCCACTCGTCGGTGGTGTCGACGATCTTGGCCATATCGTCGTTGGTCATGCGGCGCTTGGGCAGATAGGCGCCCACGCCAAGGATGACGGATCGAATGACAGCCACGCTCTCCCCCTCGCTTCCCGCTTCGCGCCGTTGCCCCAGCGAATACGCCTCGTCCGCCTTCACGTCACTCTCCACTCCGCCCATCTCTGCGCAACCGAGCGCGGGCTTCGCCGACGTGTGCCGTCAGGCGCCACCTGCCGCGCTTTGGGGTGCCGCCGCCGATGCGGCATCGGCTTTGTTCTTGTCCGCGTCCAGTTTGCCGTGGAAGGCCGCCAGATCGGCCGCCAACCGCGCCACCAGCCCATGGGCTGCCATGTCGTAGCCGAGATCGACCGCGCTCGCAAAGCCAAGCGCATCCGTGCCGCCGTGGCTCTTGATCGCAAGCCCGTTGTGGCCGAGGAACGTGCCGCCGTTGACACGGCGCGGGTCCATCTTGCGTTTCAGCGCGCGAAACCCGCCTTGGGCCAGAACCGCGCCAATCTTGGAGATCATGGAGCCCATCATGGCCTCCCGCACCCAGGTGCCGATCTGGCGGGCAGTGCCTTCCGCGGTTTTCAGCGCGATGTTGCCGGCAAAGCCCTCGACCACGATCACGTCGACCTTGCCCTGGCCGATATCGTCGCCCTCGACAAAGCCCACATAGTCGATCGACAGGCCCTCGGTCTCCTTCAACCACAGGTGCGCTTCCTTGACCTCCTCGGCGCCCTTGATCTCCTCGACCCCGACGTTGAGCAGGCCGACCTTGGGGCGTTCCAGATGGAACAGAACGCGCGCCATCGCGGCGCCCATCAATGCGAAATCACAGAGCTGCTTGGAGGTCGCACCGATGTTGGCGCCGACGTCGAGCACGATGGATTCGGCCCTCACCGTCGGCCAGATCGCCGCAATCGCGGGCCGCTCGATGTTGCCCAGCGGCTTCAGCAAAAGCCGGTACAGCGCCATGAAAGCGCCGGTGTTGCCGGCCGAGACCGCAACCGCCGCGCGCCCCTCGCGCACCGCCTCGATCGCCAGCCACATGCTCGAACCCTTGCCGCGCCGGATCGCCTGGCTGGGCTTGGCATCCATGCCGATGACGTGCGCGGTGTGGATGACCTCCACACGGCCATTGAGGGCTGCGTGCTTCTCGAGCTGCGGATTGATCCGCGCCTCGTCGCCGAACATCAGGAAGGAGATGCCGGGATGGCGGACAGCCGAAATCGCAGCACCGGGCACGACCACCTCGGGCCCAAAGTCGCCGCCCATCGCGTCGAGGGCAATGATGCAGGGAGCACTCATCCTAGAACCCCCGAAACCGGTAAACGCAGGTGGTGGGCAAAGGTCGCTTCTTCCCGTTTCCTGCCACGCGCTAACCCGGCAAATTCCCGGATTGTTCGTGGTCGGCAAGTTACTGAATGTCGTCGCAAAAAACGCTGCACCTTACCTATTCGACAGCGCCTGACAACAGCTTTATCGCCGCGCATCCAAGTGGGGCTTCGGCTTGGGGACACGGTTTCCAATCACTTTGGCTTGGGCTTCCAGCCCTCCAGCGCCGCGAACGGATTGACCTTGCCGCCACCGGCTGGAGCCGCCTCGGTCTGTTCCAGCTCGGCGCCGGCCGCGCGCGGAAACTGGGGCAACGCAGCCGCCAGCGATTCGATCATCACGCGTCCGACGGCCATCTTGTGGTCATCGATCGGCTCGTGCTCGGGCACGTCCAGGATCGTCTGCTCGACCTCGACCGGCTCCGGCAATGCGGTGGCAGGCCAGAACTCCACATCAATGTGGTCGGTGATATCGGTCGTGACGGGATCGAGTGTCACGACGCAGGCCTGCGTCACACGCGCACGCAGCTCCCCCGTCAGACGAAACCGGCCACGCGGCATCGGATCGATGCGGTAACGCACCTGCAGACGCTCGATGGCCAGGATGTCCAACCCTTCCGCGAGGCCTTCGAGTTCGGCTGCGCCCGCTTTCCGCTCCACGGCGAGGCCGTCCTCGGGAATGCTGGCCGTGACGTGGATCCAGCTGGATTCGATGACGCCACCACCGGCCGGCGTTGTATTCGTAGTCATGTTCGCTCCTGCGGTGTCATGATCGAGCCGCTAGTTCTGGTGCCGGCGCTGCGACCGAACCCGCCAGCACCGTGTCGATATCAGCCGCCGCGAGCCTCGTGCGGTATTCCCCGGCATAGACGGCGATCTGGTCCGCGGCCAATGCCTCGGCGGAGCCCGCCCCGCTCTCCGCCACCGCCATCAGCACATGCCGGCGCAAATGGCCTGCCATTGTGGCGATATCACCGGCGGCAAGGGCCGCGCCATAGTCGCGCGAGCGGTCGAACAGGGCAGCAGCGGCCTTCTTGATCTTTTTCGGCACCGTCAGGTCACCGACGCCCATCTCGCGCAGGCAGTCGTCCAGGTCGGACACGAACGTTTCCGACAGCGCTCGCGACAGCTCCGCCCCCGTCTGGCCTTCGACCTTCAGGCGCTCCTGCATCAGCACAAGGTGCAGCATAATCATTTCGAGCCGGCCTTCCGGCGTGTCGGGCACCCCCAGGCTCGCATAGAACGGCTCTGCGCGCGCCTGCGCCACGAGCCGGCCATAAATCTCTGTTGCCGTGGGATCTTGACCCCGACGGCGCGTCAGCAGGCTCCAGACGGATCGGTTGGCGGGCATCTGTCGTCCTTGGTTGTCAGGGGCAAAGCTGCTGGCAATACAATCTATTCACATAAGGCTGCGGCCACGTGCGTTGCAAATCCAGGGATGGGGCGGTATGCGCTCGTACGGTCGCAGCGACTGAGTCTAGCCCGGCTTCTCTAGCGTATCGCCACTGTTACCATAGGCCGGACACACGACTTGAGATGGATAGCCCGGGTGATACAGTCCAGTCGAGTGTGGCAGTTCGAGTGTGGCAGTTCGAGTGTGGCTGGGCGGTTCGCGGAGATGGCTTGCGGGAAGAAGCTCGAGAATTCTAGGGGACCTAGGCCGAATGAGTGAAAAGTCCCGAATCTTCAGTGCCTCGAACCCACACGCGGCACATCGAAACGTTGGCGGCCGCGGGCGCACGGCGGGTGTTATCGCTATCGCATTGCTGTTGCCGCTCGGCATCGCTGCCTGCAGCACCACGATCACCAAGCACGGCACACAGCTCAGCGAAGAAGATGTCGGTCAGGTCTCGAACGGCATGACGCAGGATCAGGTGCGCCAAATTCTCGGCAGCCCGGCCACCGTCGCCGCCGCCGGTCGTGGCAATGCCTACTACTACATCTCCAGCACCATGCAGCAGACGGCGTTCATGAAGCCGTCCGAGACCGACCGGCAAGTCCTCGCCGTTTACTTCGCGCAGAACAACACGGTCGAGCGCGTCGCCAACTTCGGCATGAAGGACGGCAAGGTGTTCGATTTCATCAGCCGCACCACGCCGTCGGTGAACAGTAACGATCAATCGATCGTACAACAGTTGTTCCGCAACCTCGGCCAGCGCCAGATCTTCGGCGGATAAACCCACACCGGAGGGCGGAAAAGGCCCCTTGGCCGTATTCCGCCGGCTACCGCTGCATCCTACCTCACTTCAGCGCATCACCCGTCTTGCGCGCGATCTCACGCGGCTGGGCGTAGATTTCCTCGACCAGCTTCTGGACCGCCTCGCCGGAAACGGGCGTGATTTCGATCTTCGTGCGCGCGGCCTCGGCCAGGAACTCCGGATCCTTCATCGTATCCATGAACGCCTTGCGCAGGGCCGCCAGCCGGTCGCCAGGCACACCTGGTGGCGCCAGCACCGGCCTTCCCATCACCTGCCGGGCGAATACCAGCTTGAACATCTGCTTTTGCTCGTCGTTCTTGGCGAGATCCATCACGAGCGGAATATCCGGCAGATCCGCGTGCTTCGATAGCGAGAGCTGAACCAGCACGTGGAATGCCTTGGTGCGGTACTGCTCGGGATGCGTGACCCGCACGCTCGACCACGACCAGCCGCAACGCCCCTTCACCTCGCCGCGCTGCATCGCGAGATTGATCTCGTTGCCGCCGGGATAGCCCGGGATGATCTTGAACTTGGTGCCGAGCATACGGTTCATGAGCTGCGGAAACTGGTCCGTATCGGCGCTCGGACCGGAGCCGCCGATGATCAGCTCTTTCGTGTAGACGTCGTCGAGCTTGGTGACGCCGGGTTCGCCCCAAGCGACGCACACGCTGACCTCGTCGTTCATGCTGCCGAGCCAGTTGAACTTGGCGGCCTCGAACTGAGCGGCCGCATTGCTCAACAACAGCGGATCGAATGCCGTGCCGCGGCCGATCATGCCGAACACCGTGCCGTCCTTGGCCGCGACATTGTAAAGATAGTTCGTCGCCCTGAGACTGGCCGCGCCCGACAAGTTCTGTGTGACGACGCTGGGGTTGCCGGGGATATGGCGGCCGATGTAGCGGGCGAGAAAGCGCGCGTAAACGTCGTATCCCGCGCCTGCCGACCAGCCGACGATGAATTCGATGTTTCGGCCCTTGTAGAATTCGGCCATGGGTTGCGGATTGCTCTGCGCCTGGGCACTCCCAAAAGGTGTGGCAAAAAGCGCGACACAAGCGGCAAGCACCGCCACAACGGATGAAACACGCATCGCATCCTCCCTACGCACTATTTTGTCCCGTCACTCTAAGGCGATCATCCCGTCGCCGTCACCATCCGTTTGATGCCGGTCGCGTAAGCATAGATCGAGCCCCCAGCCCAGGCGCTTGCCCTTTCCGCGGTGGCCACCCATATAGTCATCACATATCCGCCGTCGCTCACGCCGCGCGCGCACAGCTGCCCCTTCAATTTATGAACATTCCAAACCGTCACGGCGAATGCCGCGACATTGCGGCCCAACGCGACCACTGCAGTGACATACCTATCCCCTTGGCTCAGGTCGTCCTCTGAACTGACCCGTA
>CAMDPA010000099.1 GCA_945903565.1 Devosia equisanguinis
AGGTGCTGGCGGACAGCGCCTCATCGGCCGGCGTTCGTCGACTGGAAGCGCTGACGGGCGATGGCGCGCGGGCCTATCTCGCGCAACAGGACGAACGCGTGCGCGAGGTGGCGGCGCTGCTCAAGACGCGGCCCGATGACATCGTCGAACGCGTCTCGGCACTGGTGGACGAGCGGCGCACACTGGAGAAGCAGCTTGCCGACGCGAAACGCCAGATTGCGCTGGGCGGCGGCGGAAGTGCGGGCGGAGCCGGTGTGGCCGCGGCCTCGCCGATCAAGACGGTCGGCAAGGTCAAGTTGTTCTCGCGGCTGGTGCAGGGGCTCAATCCGAAGGATCTGCGCGGGTTGCTCGACGAGGGCAAGGCGCAGGTCGGTTCCGGCATTGTCGCCGTCGTCGGTGTGACGGAGGACGGCAAGGCTGGCCTCGCGGTCGGCGTGACCGACGATCTCGTCAAGAGTTACAGCGCGGTCGATCTCGTGCGTGTCGGTGCGGAGGCGCTGGGCGGCAAAGGCGGCGGCGGGCGTCCCGACATGGCGCAGGCCGGCGGCCCCGATGGCGCCAAGGCCGGCGATGCGCTGGTCGCGATCGAGGCGAAGTTGGCCACTATGTAGGTTGGGCTGAAAGTAACGAAGCCCAACGTTGCACGGCGTGCCGCTGGAATTGTTGGGCTTCGCCATGCTCAGCCCAACCTACGAGGGTCTCACATGTGCCGCTGGATTGCCTATCTCGGTCAACCGATGTTCCTGGAGGACTTCGTCACGGCGCCGCGGCAGAGCCTCGTCGTGCAAAGCCGGTCGAGCAAGGAAGCGCGCAACGCGGTCAACGGCGACGGCTTCGGTCTTGGCTGGTTCGGGGATCGCGATACGCCCGGCGTATTCCGCGACGTGCGGCCCGCGTGGAGCGACGAGAACCTGCTGTCGCTGGCGCATCAGATCCGCTCGCGGTTATTCTTCGCGCACGTTCGCGCCTCGACGGGAACCGCGACCTCGCGCGCCAATTGTCATCCGTTCGCGATTGGCCGCTGGATGTTCATGCACAACGGCAAGGTCGGCGGCTGGGACAAGATCCGGCGGCGCGTGGAGGCGCATATTCCCGACGCGCTGTTCGCCCATCGCCAAGGCTCGACTGACAGCGAGGCAATCTTTCTGCTGATGCTCGCACATGGGCTCGATGCCGATCCGGAAGGGGCGACGGCCAAGACATTGGGCCTCATCGAGCGCGAGATGCGTGAAGCCGGTGTCGAGGAACCCTTGCGGTTCACCGCCGCATTCAGCGATGGCCGCGGGGTCAAGGCCGTGCGCTATGCCTCGAACGGCACGCCGGAAACGCTTTATACCCGCAAGCGCCGTGACAATTCTGGCCGCCTGCTCGTCTCCGAGCCGCTCGACGATGGCCGCGACGACTGGGAGGCGGTGCCGCCGCAGAGTTTCGTGGAAATGCTTGACGACGACGTGGATTGGCGCGAGTTCGAGGTCGCGGCGTAACGAAGAACGAAGAGACCTCACATGACCAACACCGACGCACTCAGGCGCGAGATCGCTGCCGCCAACCGCATCCTCGCGCACCATGGCGTGGTCGATGCCTACGGTCATATCAGCCATCGCCATCCAACCGACCCCAAGCGCTTCTTGTTGTCGGGCTCGAAAAGCCCCGAGCTGGTCGAGCCCGAGGACATCATGGAGTTCGGTCTCGATGGCGAGATCGCCGACGGCAGTAAAATGAAGCCCTATCTGGAGCGCTACATCCACGCCGGCATCTACGAGGCCAACCCCGAGATCATGTCGGTGGTGCATTCCCATGCACTGGAGGTGCTGCCGTTCTCGATCAGCACGGTGCCGCTGGTACCGGTGATCCATACCGCGAGCCATTGCGGTGCGCATATTCCGGTGTGGGATATCGCCGACAAGTTCGGCGACACCGGTCTGCTGGTGACGACGCGCGAGCAAGGGCGCGACCTCGCGGCCAAGCTTGCCAAGAACCGGATCGCGCTGATGCGCGGGCATGGCTTCGCGGCCGCCGGGCGTACCATCGGCGAAGTGCTCAAGGTCTCGATCTATCTGCCGCAGAACGCGCGTGTGGTGATGGATGCGATGCGGCTGGGCGGCGGCATCAAGGCGCTTTCGGCGCGCGAGATCGAAATTCGCGACGAGGCGGGACCCGGTGGCCGCGAGCTCGACCGGGCCATGGAGTATTGGGCGGCGAAAGCGGGTTGCAGTCACCTGTTGCCGCCGCGTAAGTGACGTACCTCGAAACTTCGAAAGGCGCCATCAGATGGCCGGCCCGACATCTTCTAAGCCCCCCAGCACGCCCGCAGAAAAAGAGCATCTGCGCGTGATGCGCGAGCTGCGCCAGCAGGGGCAGGCCGCATTGACGTGGGGTCTCCCCAATCCGGCCAGCGAGGCGGCGGTGCTCGGCATGGGCCTGCTGATGCGCGACCGGCTTGCGGCGGGCACGGATGACGACCGGGCCACGGGAGCCGCGGCGCTGGCGGCCGCGATGCTCGACCGGACCGTTCAGAAAATGCCGCAAGCATCATCCTATCAATGTGCGAAGGGCTGCAACTTCTGCTGCTATTCCGCTGTTTCGGTGACTGCGCCGGAGTTGTTCCGTGTCGTGCGGCTGATCGGTGTCGAGGGGGCGCCGGCCGGGCTCGACCGCGCGGGTACATTGGCGCGCGCCACGGCGCGTACGAAGGCCGAGAAGGAAGGCGTGCTGATGGGCCGTCCGCCCTGCCCGCTGCTGATCGAGGGCGATTGCAGCGTTTATGCCGACCGTCCCTTGGGTTGCCGGCAGTTCGTTTCGACCAACCTCGAGGGCTGCCGGACCGCGCACGCGAGCGGACGAAGCGATCTGCCGTTCGTGCCGGCCGCCGCCAATGCCGGCCTGATCATTCGCTCGCTGCTGCTTGGCGCTGTCGTTTCGATCGGCCAGAAGGCCGAGACCTACGAATTGTCGAGCGGGCTTGCGGTGGTGCTGGCCGAACCCGACGCCGAGCGCCGCTGGCTTGCCGGCGAGGACGTGCTCGCCGCCGTCCCCAAGATGGAACAGCCGCCCAACATGCGGGAGTCCGTTGCGCGCTGGTCGGGGATGCTGAACGGGTTGTTTGTTTGAGGAATGCGTAGGGCGGGCAAGTGCGCGAGCGCGCAGCCCGCCGCCGTCACGCGGGGCCTCGGCGGGCTGCACGAAATGCGCATGCCCGCCCTACAGTGTTCTAAAACTTGATCTGACCCCGCCACAACTCCCACGCCCGCATGCCCGCGCCCATGTTGGTCTCATCCGCCAGCAGACCTTCGGCTTCGCTGAGCGCTGCAATCGGTAGGCCGTGCGCCAGTGCCGCCTGCTGCACGCGGGCGCTGACTTCGGTGTAGACAGCGCGAAAAACGGCGACCTGCAGGCTCGGCCCGCACGCGACGCTGCCGTGCGCACGCATCAAGGCGACGTGCTTGTTGCCGAGCACGCTGGCGAGTTCCACGCCCATCGCGTTGTTGGAGACCAGCATGTTGGTCGGGCCGAACTTCTCTTCGACCTTGAACACCGGCACGCCCGCGGCCAGGAACGCGGCGTTGTGATACATCGCGCGCATCGGCAGGCCGGTCAGCGAATACGGGATCACCGACGGCGAGTGGCTGTGCACGACCGACATCACGTCGGGCCGCTTGCGATAGATCTCGCCGTGAATAAAGCGCTCCAGGAAACTGCCGCGGCCGTTGGCGTTGATCGGCGTGGAATCGAGGTCGTACTCGATAATGTCGTCGGGCATCTGCAGCGCGGGCGCGACCGAGCGCGACATCAAATAGCGGTCGGGCGCGGAGGGATGGCGCATCGAGACGTGACCGAAGCCGTCGACCACGCCTTCAGCGGCGAGAATGCGGGCGGCGGCGGCAAGGTCCTCGACCAGATTGCGCGGCACGGGGCCCGCCGATTTCGGCGTCGTGCCGCTGCCCGCGCGCGCATCGGCGGGTGCGTGTGTACCGCACATGAGATGGCCGCAGCCGTGATGGCGCAGCGCGCCCATGCCAAGTCTGATCATCGTTTCCTCCTGACCCAGTGAACCGTCGTTTCAAATCCTATCAGAGCGTATCCCATACGGCATAGCTAGCCAGTGCGGGAGGAGCGGCGTAACATCGCCCTCATACCGAACGAACAACAGCTGCCAGCCCTGGCCGGGCAGGCGCGCACGCCATGGGGGAAACGCATGAGAGGCAAGCCGAATTGTCCGGTGATCGCTATCGAGGAGCACTACTGGGACCCCGACATCACCAGCAATTATGCGGGAGTCGAGGCGTTCCGCGATCCGGAGATGCTGAAGCGGCTGCATGACCTCGGCGAGTATCGCATCTCGCACATGGACAAGGCCGGCGTCGACATGCAGGTGCTGTCGCACGGCGCGCCGTCGCTGCAGAAGCTCGGTGCCGACAAGGCCGTCGATCTCGCCAAGCGGGCCAATGACCGGCTCGCTACTGCCTGCCAGAAGTATCCGACGCGTTTTGCCGGTTTCGCGGCGCTGCCGACCGACAACCCCACCGCTGCCGCCGCCGAGCTGGAGCGCTGCGAGAAGACGCTGGGTTTCAAGGGCGCGATGATCCACGGGCTGTCGAACGGCGAGTTCCTGGATGAGCCGAAGTTCGATCCGATCTGGGCGATGGCCGAGAAACTCGACGTTCCCATCTATCTGCACCCATCGGTGCCGCATCCCAACGTGACCGACGTGTACTACAAGAAGTACATGCAGGAATACCCGATGGTGATCCGTGCCGCCTGGGGCTTTACGGTGGAGACCGCGACGATCGCGATCCGCATGGTGCTTGGCGGCGTGTTCCAGCGCCACCCCAAGATGAAGCTGATCTTGGGCCACTTCGGCGAGACGCTGCCGTTCCTCGTGTGGCGCATCGATCAGGCGCTGAGCCGCCCTGGCCAGAAGTCGATGAGCTTCCGGCAGGTGTTCTCGAACAACTTCTACGTCACGACGTCAGGTAACTTCTCCAACCCGGCGCTGCTGTGCACGATGATGGAGATGGGCATCGACCGCATCCTGTTCGCGATCGACTATCCGTTCGTGAACAACGAGGAAGGCATGGAGTGGATACCCAACATGCCCTTGTGCGACGAGGACAAGATCAAGCTGCTGTCGGGGAATGCCAAGCGCCTGCTGAAGCTTTGAACGAGCGGCGCTCGCAACGGCGCGGGGGGATGCACAGGCCATGTCGAGGTTGAACCAGGACTTCTTGTCCGGCTTGCTGTTCATCGCGGTGGGCGCGGCGGGGCTGTGGTGGGGGAACGAGTATGCGATGGGCACGCCCTTTCGCATGGGGCCGGGCTATTTCCCGCGCCTGCTGTGCTGGAGCCTGGTGCTGATCGGCGCGGTGATCGCGGCCAAGGGGCTGATCGCGGGCGGCGACATGCCGGAGCGGCTACACTGGCGGCCCTTGTTGTTGATCTCCTTTTCCGTACTTGCATTCGCGGGCCTCATCACGACGGCCGGGCTGTTACCGGCGGCGGCGGCGGTCGTCTTCATCGGTGCGCTGGGCGGGCCGGAGTTTCGCTGGCACGAGGGCGCAATTCTGGCGGCTGTCTTGTCCGCAGGGGCCATCGCGCTGTTCAAGTACGGTCTCAACATGACGATGCCGATTCTGAATATCTAGGAAAGGCGCGGGCGGCATCATGGATCTGCTGGCAAATTTGGTGCTTGGGTTCGAGGTGGCGCTGACACCGCAGAACCTCATGTTCTGCTTCATCGGCGCGTTGGTCGGTACGCTGATCGGCGTGCTGCCAGGGCTTGGGCCGCTCGCGACCTTGTCGATGCTGCTGCCGGTCACGTTCTATCTGCCGCCGATCGCGGCGCTGATCATGCTGTCGGGCATTTACTACGGCGCGCAATACGGCGGCTCTACGACCGCGATCCTCGTCAACCTGCCCGGTGAATCGTCGTCGGTCGTCACCTGTCTTGACGGCTACCAGATGGCGCGCAACGGCCGTGCCGGCGCCGCGCTCGCGATCGCGGCGCTGGCCTCGCTGTTCGCGGGCACCGTGGCGACGTTCATCATCGCGCTGGCGAGCCCGCTGCTGGGGTCGTTCGCGCTGCAGTTCCTGGCGGCGGAATATTTCTCGCTGATGGTGCTCGGCCTCGTCGGCTCGATCGTGCTCGCGCGTGGCTCGATGTTGAAAGCTCTGGCGATGGCGATCCTGGGCTTGTTCATCGGCATCATCGGCACGGATGTGAACTCCGGCTTCCAGCGCTACACGTTCGGCATCCCCGAGCTGTCCGACGGCATCGGCTTCGTGCCGGTGGCGATGGGCTTGTTCGGCATCACCGAGATCCTGATCAACCTGGAGCGTAGGGAGCAGCGCAGCGTCGGCGCCGTGATCGGCAGCCTGATGCCGACGCGGGCAGAGTTCAGGGCCGCATTCCCGGCGGCGCTGCGCGGCACGACGGTCGGGTCGATCCTCGGCGTGCTGCCGGGCGGGGGCGCGCTGTTGTCGTCGTTCGCGGCCTATGCGCTCGAGAAGAAGATCGCCAAGGATCCCTCGCAGTTCGGCAAGGGCGCGGTGCAGGGCGTGGCGGGGCCGGAGGCGGCCAACAACGCCGGCGCTCAAACCTCGTTCATTCCACTGCTGACACTCGGCATACCCTCGAACCCGGTCATGGCGATCATGGTCGGCGCGATGATGATCCACGGCATCCAGCCGGGGCCGCAGGTGATGACGGAACAGCCGAAGCTGTTCTGGGGCATCATCGCGAGTATGTGGATCGGCAACTTCATGCTGGTCATCATCAACCTGCCGCTGGTCGGCATCTGGGTGAAACTGCTGACGGTGCCCTACCGCTTGCTCTACCCGATGATCCTGCTGCTGTGCGCGATCGGCGTTTACGGCGTGAACAACTCATGGGTGGAAGTCATGATCACCGCCGGGTTCGGGGTGATCGGCTACATCTTCTACAAGCTCGGCTGCGAGCCCGCGCCGCTGATTCTCGCGCTGATCCTCGGTCCGCTGATGGAGGAAAACCTGCGGCGCGCGCTGCTCATTTCGCGCGGCAATCCGATGATCTTCCTGGAGCGGCCGATCAGCCTCGTCCTGCTGCTGATGTCGCTCGCCCTCGTGATCGCATTCCTGCTGCCGGCGCTGAACCGGACAAGGGATGAGGCGTTCAAAGAGGTGTGAGCTTCCGATAGGGCGATCGTCCCACCCTCACTCCGCCACCCAATACGCCGACACGCCGCGGCGGTTTTCGTCGATGCGCAGCTTTTGGTGGAACGCAGGCATCGCGCGGTCGGTGCAGTCTTCGCGCGAGCACAGGCGGCACGAAACGCCGATCGGTGTTACGATCTTGTCGTCGTTGAGATCGAGGCCGTCGGCATAGGCGAATTCCTTGGCGTAGGCGGCGGAGCAGCCAAGTCCGATTGCGAGCAGGCCGCCGCGCCGGAGCATCGGGCCGTGCGGCTGGATGCGGCCGGGCGGGCGGACGGTTCCAGCGACGCACAGGAACGCCGCGCCATCAGGCATCCGCGAGACCTGCACCCGCAACAGCCCGGGTGTCGAGAAAGCATCGTAGACGTTCCAACGCGGACAGGCCGCGCCGAACCGGGCAATGTGGATGCCCGACGCCGAAAAGCGCTTCGAGATGTTGCCGGCTACGTCGACGCGGATGAGATGGAACGGCACTCCCTCCGCCCCCTTGCGGCGCAATGTCGTCAACCGGTGGCAGACCTGCTCGAACGAGGCGTCGAAGCGGGCTTCCAGCGTGGCGATGTCGTAGCGGGTCTGCCGTGCGGCGGCGAGAAACAGCTCGTAGGGCATCATCACAGCGCCGGCGAAATAGTTGGCGAGCGCGGTGCGTGCGAGCGCGTCGGCCTCGTCGCTCGTGAACTTGCCGAGTGACACGGCGTGTTCGATTTCGCGGCGGTGGCCGAGCAGCGCAATCTGGTGGGCGAGCTGAAACGTGCGACTCGACAGCGGCAGCATCTCCGACAGTGTCAGGCGACGCGTCATCGGATTGTAGTCGCGCAGTAGGCCCTTCATGGCCGCCGCGGGCTGAACGTCGACCGTCACGGCATAGGTCTTGGCGAGCACGTCGACGAGGTTCTGGAACAACGAATGCAGGCCGAGCCCGTGCTTTTTCCAGAGACCGCTTGCGGTCTGCTCCAGTTCGTCGAAGAAATTGAGCTTCTGCTGGATGAAGTCCGAGACTTCCTCGGAGGGCAGCGTGGCCGGCGGCGCGTCGCCCGCTGAGGATTCGCTCGTGGTGTCGGCGGGGCCCGCACCGGTCCCGGCGCCGCGCCGCCACGCATTGTAAAGGTGCGAGACAGCGCGCCCGACGGCGGGCAGGGCCGCAACCAGCTCTTTGACGTCGGTCGCCTTGATGTCCTTGCTGTCGAACAGCGGATCGGAGAACGCCTCCATCAGTTCCGAAACGAGGCGGTCATCCTCATCGACCGACAGCGCGGTCATGTCGACCTGGAACCGTTCGGCAAGGCGCAGCAGGACGCGCACGGTGACGGGGCGAGCGTTGGATTCGATCAGATTGAGGTAGGACGGGGATATGCCGAGCTCGGCCGCCATTTCCACCTGGGTGAGGCGGCGCTCCTGCCGCAAGCGCCTGATTCTTCCGCCGATTCGAACGGATTTCATAGCTCGTTCCTGTGGTGTGCCGATCAGGTAATATATTTACATTTTACAAATTTTAAATGATGCAACTGCTTGCAGATTTTCTCCACATATGCGTTGGATTCATTGGCTACGTCATGTGTGCACTGCAATAACCCCGCCTGTCACAGACTGTAAATTGACACAGGGGACACGTCAAATGACAATCACAAAGGCTTCGGACCGCTTCCAAGGGATCAAGCGGGACTATCGCCCGGAGGACGTCGAGCGGCTCAGGGGCTCGGTCAAGATCGAGCACACGCTGGCCAAGCTCGGCGCGGCCCGGTTGTGGCAGCTACTGCACGAGCGGCCGTTCGTCCGCACCCTCGGCGCCATGACCGGCAACCAAGCTCTGCAACAGGTCAAGGGCGGTTTGGAGGCAATCTATCTGTCGGGCTGGCAAGTCGCCGCCGACGCCAACAACGCCGGCCAGATGTATCCCGACCAGTCGCTCTACCCCGCGTCCTCGGTTCCCGATGTCGTGAAGCGCATCAACAACACGCTGCGCCGCGCCGATGAGATCGCCAAACTCGAGGGTGATTCGTCGACCTACTGGTTCGCACCGATCGTGGCCGATGCCGAGGCAGGTTTCGGCGGCCCGCTCAACGCCTTCGAATTGATGAAGGCGATGATCGAGGCGGGCGCCGCTGGTGTCCACTTCGAGGATCAGCTCGCTTCGGAGAAGAAGTGCGGCCACCTCGGTGGCAAGGTGCTGGTGCCGACGCAGACCTTCGCGCGCACGCTCAACGCGGCTCGTCTGGCGGCCGACGTGTGCGGCGTCGAGACCATCATCTGCGCCCGTACCGATGCGCATTCGGCCACGCTTATCACGTCGGATGTCGATCCCTACGACCACCCCTTCATCGATCGCGACCGGCGCACGCCCGAAGGCTTCTTCCACTTGAAGCAGGGCAGCAGCCATTCGGTCGAGCACGCGATCGCCCGCTCGCTCGCGTACGCGCCGTGTGCCGATCTTCTGTGGTGGGAAACCTCCGAGCCCGATCTGGGTGAAGCCCGCGAGTTTGCGCAGGAGTTGCACGCCAAGTTCCCCGGCAAGCTGCTCGCCTACAACTGCTCACCGTCGTTCAACTGGCGCGCGCAGCTGGACGAGCGCTCGATCGCCAGCTTCCAGGAGCAGCTCGGCGAGATGGGCTACAAATTCCAATTCGTGACGCTGGCCGGCTTCCACTCGCTCAACCTGTCGATGTTCGAGCTGGCCAAGGGCTACGCCCGGCGCGGCATGGGCGCTTACACGGAACTGCAGCAGCGCGAGTTCGACGCCCAGGCCCAGGGCTTCACGGCCGTGCGTCACCAGCGCGAAGTCGGCACCGGATACTTCGATGCGGTGGCGATGGCGATCTCGGGCGGCACATCATCGACTACGGCGATGTCGGGTTCGACCGAAGCCGCGCAGTTCGCGACCAAGCCGCGTGCGGTCGCGGCCGAATAGCAAAGTACGCCAAAGCAGCAACGCGTAATTCCAAAACCAAGCCAAACAGGAGAAGCAACATGATGCAGCAATTCTGGGTGATCGGCGCGGAGTTCACCTCGGTCGATTGCGATGCGCTGGTGCCCGGCACGAGCCGCATGTTCGGCCCGTTCCCGAGCTACTGCGAGGCGCAGGAAGTCTGGCGCGAGCGTTCCTTGGCAAGCCGCGCGCACGCCACGACCCGCTACTCGATCGTCGCCAACGCCGCCAATCCCACGGGCGGCTGACACCGGAACGGTTCTCCCCTCGCACGTCGCGAGGGGAGAGCTATTCATTCCCTGACGTCATGGCCGCGCAGGCGACCACCCACGACTCCTATGTGTGAAGACTTGTGCCGCGACGCGCTCAACCCACCGGCACGCGCTTGACCTGGTGGGCCTGCAGGCGCGGCAGCACCTCGCGGCCGAAGCGGCGCACCTGCTCGAGGAACATCTCGTGCGGCAGCGCGCCGAGATTTAGGTTGAGTAGGACGCGGTTGGCGCCCATCCGCTCGGCCATGTCGATCAGCCGGTCCGCGACATCCTTCGGTGAACCGAACGCCAGGTGACCATCCTTGACGCGCTTTTCGACGTCGGGAAGGTTCATCTGCCTGATCTTGCCGCGATCGAGCTGCGCGAACGGCTGGTTCTCCGGCTTGATGTAGTCGTACGAGGACGAGGCGACGTAGCCCGCCTTGCCCAGCGTCTCGTTCGTCTGATCGCTGCCGTGATGCCACAGCGTCTGCACGAAATAGAGGTAGAAGGGCGCGTATTCCTTCAGTGCGGCGTCGACGCTGTCGGCCACGTAGGCGTCGGTGAACAGGCACAGCTGTTCCGGCTTCAAGCTATGGCCGTTGGCCGCGAGTTGCATGGCGAAATACGTGACGATGTCCTGCGTGACGCCGGCGTGGCCGGCCGACATGACGGCATTGAAGTTGTGCTTGCCCGCGAGCTCGATCGTCTCCTTGCTGCCCGTGAACGGTATGAAGATCGGGGGATGGGGCTGTTGCAGCGGGCGCGGCCAGATCGCGATATCCTTGAATTTCCAGAAGCGACCCTCGTGTGAGAACACGTCGAGGGTCCAGGCCTTGAGGATGATCTCCAGCGCCTCGTCGAAGCGCGCGCGCGACTCCGACATCGGCACGTCGTAGACGCGATACTCGCGCGGCACGCCACGCGCGAAGCCCGGCAGGATGCGGCCCTGGCTCATGCAGTCCGCCATCGCCAGCTCTTCGGCGATGCGCAGCGGGTTGTGCAGCGGCAGAAGATTACCCAGCAGCAGGAATTCGAGCTTCTTCGTCGCCCGCGCGGCGGCCGCCGCCATCATGTTGGGCGAGACCATCAGGCCGTGCGGCGTGGTGTGGTGCTCGTTGAGGCCGAGCCCGTCGAACCCCAACGCATCCATCTCGGCCCAAACGGCGAAGTGCTCCTCGTAGGTGCGCGCAGCGATCTTGGGATCGCAATGCCGTCCCCCCAGCGGGTAGGGGATGAAGCGGCCGGCCTTGAACTCGTTGAAATGCTGCCCATACGGCAGCAGGTCCATCAGGTAGACTTTCATAGGGCTCCGGGCCGATCAGCGTTGCAGGGCCCGCCGGACCTACACCTTTACCGGCGCGAGCGAAAGCTGCCGGCTGCGTATTTGGGCCACTCACGCGGCGAGCCCGGCCAGTAACCCCGGCAGCTCCGTCAGCTGCTCGACCACGTGCTGGGCCTGGCCGCCGACCGCCGGCTGGGCGCGGGCGTGGATCCGCTGCGGGCGCAGCACCTGCACGCTGATCCAGCCGCGCGCGTTGGGCACGACGAAGTCCTTGGCCGGGTTGTCGCCGACATAGACAAAGCGCCCGGCTTGCTTGCTCAGCGCCGCTTCCATCTGCTCGAACGCGAGAGGATGCGGCTTGGAAAAGGCACGACCGCCGAGCGCATGCGTATACACAATGTGCTGGAACCGCCCGGCGATGTCGAGCGCGTTGACTTTGCTCGATTGCACCTCGGCCTGGCCATCGGTGATGAGGCCGAGCGGACCCAAGGCCTCGAAATGGTCGAGCGCCCAGGCCGCGTCCGGATAGAGCACGATTTCCGGCGCGTGAAACCGGTAGACATCGATGAAGGCTTCGACCAGCTCCGGTGTCTGATCGGGCACCCGCGAGGCCAGTGCAATCTCGAACAGCGAGCGCATGTGGCCGTCGTCGAGCATCCTCGTCATGTCATCCACCACCCCACCCACGCCGAAACGCGTCTCCAGCCAGCGCTCGCAGGCGCGGAAACCGGAGATCGCGAACTGCCGCTCCGAGTAGAGTGTATCGTCGAGATCGAACACGAGTGTGTGGCGGGGCATCGAGGAACTCTGGACGGGCTGCATTCGTGCGTTTGAGGAACCGCGCTCACCTAAGCAGAGTTCGCCCGGTTGACCAACTGCGGGCTACGGGCCACAACCGGACCCACGCAGAGTACGGGAGGCCAAGGCCATGCAGCAAACGCTGTTCGACAAGATCTGGGACGCGCACTACGTCGCGACGCGCGCCGACGGCCGCGATCTCGTCTACATCGACCGCCATGTGCTGCACGAGCTGCACGCCCCCCACGCGTTCGAGAAGCTGGCGAAGACCAAGCGCGGTGTGCGCCGCCCGGATCTGACGTTCTCGAGCCAGGACCACACGGTTTCCACCAAGCCCGGCCGCACCGATACGACCTATCCCGCCGGCGCCGCGTTCCTGCGGGCGATGCGCGAGGGCAGCGCCAAGCACGGTATCCGCGTGTTCGATCTCGGCGATCCCGATCAGGGCATTTCGCACGTCGTCGCGCCCGAACTCGGCATGGTGCTTCCCGGCGCAACGCACGCGGTGCCCGATAGCCATGCCTGCACGGTCGGCGGCCTCGGCGCATTGGCGTTCGGCTGCGGCACGACGGAGCTTGAGCACATTCTTGCGACCCAGGTGATCGCGGTCCATCGCCCCAAGCGCATGCGCGTGGTCCTCGACGGACGGCTCGGCGATCAGGTCACGGCGAAGGACGTGGCGCTGAAAATCCTGGCCGAGATCGGCGTGGGCGGCGGTGGCGGCTATGCCATCGAAGTCGCGGGCGCGGTTGTTCGTTCGATGCCGATCGAGGGCCGGCTGACGCTGTGCAACCTGACGATCGAGATGGGCTCGCGCTCGGGCTTCGTGGCGGCAGACGATACAACCTTTCAGTGGATCAAGGGCCGGCCGTTCGCGCCCGACGGCAAGGATTGGGACCAGGCGCTCGCGCTGTGGCGTACAATGCGGACGGACGATGGCGCCGCGTTCGACAAGGACGTCGCGATCGACTGCAACGGCCTCGATCCGCAGATCACATGGGGTACCGATCCGAGCCAAGTCGTCTCGGTAACCGGCCGCGTGCCCGATCCCGCACAGGCCGCCGATCGTCTGAAACGCGAAGCGATCGAGCGCGCCAACGCCTACATGGGCCTGACGCCTGGGCAGCCGCTGATCGGGTTACCGGTCGGGCGCGTGTTCATCGGCTCATGCACCAACAGCCGCATGCCCGACCTCGAAGCCGCCGCCGCCATCGTCAAGGGGCGCAAGGTGGCGGCTGGCGTTACCGCGATGGTTGTTCCGGGCTCCTCGACCGTGAAGCGCGACGCGGAGGCGAAAGGCCTCGACAAGATCTTCCGCGATGCCGGAATGTCCTGGGGTGAATCCGGCTGTTCGATGTGTGCCGGCTCCAACGGCGACAACGGCGAGCCGGGCGAACGCGTGATCTCCACCACCAACCGCAACTTCGAAAACCGACAAGGCCGTGCCGTTCGCACGCATCTTTGCGGCCCCGCTGTCGCGGCTGCCGCGGCCGTCACCGGCGCGATCGCCGATCCGCGCAGCCTGGTTTGACGAAGGAGAAAATCCGCATGCGCGTCTTGATGCTTGCTTACATCCTAATTTGGAGCATTGGGCTGTCGGTGCAAGCTTACGCGCAAAAGACAATAGAAGCATGCGACCTTGAGATACGCGTTACCAACCCCGTTACACTTGTGACGCCACGCGGGATCGCCACCGGTCGCGTATGTTTGGATGACGGAGACTCTCTAACGATTGGAGCGACATGGTTGCGGTTCCGGGAGTTCGATTCGCCGGATATCGGGCGGAACTGCCTGAAGCAGTTCGATGCATTGCAGTCCAGGTGTGTGCGCCATGCAGCTGGCATTGAGGCGTTGCCCCGGTTATCGACACTACTTGAGGGAGGGGCACACTGCCGTGCCACCAAAGTTGATAATCGTAACCGCTGGCTTGCCGATTGCACATTGCCGGACGGTCGCAGCTTGGCTAGAGCATTTTCCACCTGATCTGGGTCGCTACCCGTATCCGGCGTGGCGAAAGTAGTTCGCGCACTCGTCGGGTGCAAACGTCTTGATGAGGCGGCCGATCAGCTTCATCAGCGCCTTCACGGTGCGGGCCGCGCCCTTGCGCAG
>CAMDPA010000100.1 GCA_945903565.1 Devosia equisanguinis
CAAGGGCCACTTTGGCCTTGAAGTCCGGTGAGTGGTTCCGGCGTGTTCGCTTCGTCATTCTGGCTCCTGATTCGCACGCACAACCGTGCGCGCTGTCAGGCAGAGATTCCACTCATCGCACCGTCCGAAATTGTGGAGCCGTCTCTCTAGAACGGCCGCACGACCCGGAAGCGCACTGGCCGGCGTACGATCACGCGGCTGCGGTACGCCGGCCCGGCGCGGAATGCGGGGCCCGCGCGGAACGCCGGCCTCGGTCCGACGGCCCGGGCCGCAACGCGACCGCCACCGCCACCACCTCGGACCCCGCGCTGCGCGTCGGCCTGGTCGGCGGGCAGGAACGTCAACGCAGCCGTCGCCATCGCCACGGCCATCAAAAGCTTCTTGATCACGGAACTCTCCTTCAAGCGCTCGCTAAAGCCTCCCCAGGCTTTTTCTCCCGCGCCGGCTTTTCAGTGCCGGTTACGGAAGAATGAGATAACGCTGCATTGGGGCGCAATCCGTCGCGCAGGGGAAAGTGCCTGCCGATTATCCGGCCAGACGCCGAGTCGCGGAAACGAGCTCATGCACGATGCCGGGCTCGGTCATGGCGTGGCCCGCGTCCGGCACGAGCCGCAGTTCCGCGCGCGGCCAGGCCTTGTGCAAATCCCAGGCGTTGCGGAACGGCGTGCACACGTCATAGCGGCCATGCACGATCACGCCGGGGATGTCGGCGATCTTGTGCGCGTTGGTCAGCAGTTGGCCGTCGTGCTCGAAGAAACCGCGGTTCACGAAATAGTGGCACTCGATACGCGCGAACGCGAGCGCATAAGCCTCGTTGGCGAAGTGCCGGACGCGGTCTGGATCCTCGTATAGCGACAGCGTCGAGCCTTCCCAAACGCTCCACGCCTTGGCCGCCTCGATCTGCACGCGGCGATCTGCGTGCGTGAGACGCCGGTAGTACGCGCCGATCATGTCGCCGCGTTCCTCGAGCGGGATTTGCGCGAGATAGCCCTCGAACGCGTCGGGGAACAGCCAGCTTGCGCCGTCGCGATAAAACCAGCCCAGTTCCGCGTCGCGCAGCATGAACACACCGCGCAGAATGATCGAGAGTACGCGGTCGGGATGCGTCTCGGCGTAGGCGAGCGACAATGTCGAGCCCCACGACCCCCCGAACAGTTGCCACCGCTCGATGCCGAGCCGGGCGCGGATGCGCTCCATGTCCGCGACGAGATCCCAGGTCGTATTGTGTTCCAGGCTCGCGTGTGGTGTCGATCTGCCGCAGCCGCGCTGGTCGAACAGGATGATGCGATATTTGCGCGGATCATGGCAGCGCCGCATCGTCGGGTTCGAGCCGCCGCCCGGCCCGCCGTGCACGATGATGACCGGGATACCCTCGGGATTGCCGGACTGCTCGTAGTAGATTTCGTGCCCGCCCGTGACGGTCATCCGGGCCTGCATGAAGGGCTCGATCGGCGGATAGAGGCCAACCCGTTGCTGGTCGTGATCTCTGGCGTTCATCCGGCGATTGGCTCCTGGCTCAGGGCACAAAAGCGCTTAGCCTTGCGCGACCGCGGGTGCAAGCAACAATGCCGGGCTGAAAGCCATGCAAGCATGTTCAGCGCTCACGCGCAGCAGCAATCGTGCAATCTGGATGCTGTATGGGGGAAGTGGGGGAGGCAGAACCCTGAAAATCTGGCCTCCAAAAAGGACAGACCGGCTTCGGAATGCGGGGTGCCCCGAAGCCGGTCTTGCCTTATCAGCGACTGCAGGCGGTGCATCCGCGGCCTTACTTATACCACAGCTCACACAATGCGTCGAATCGAATCGCACAATTTCCGCGCAGCACAACGCGAGCGTGTCGGATTTGCAACAAGTCAACCAACGCAGGGTTGCCACTTACTCGCGGCGAAGCACTGAATTGACGATGCGGTTGGCCCAGCCGCTCGCCTGGAATGTGCGCTTGAGCTCGTCGGGGTCGTACACGGTCTCGACCCACTCGTAGAATGCCATCGGCCGCACCTTGGTGTCGGCGATATAGCGCTCGAAGAAAGCGTCGAGGACGCCGGTATCGGCCTGCCGAATGTGACCAAACCGCAGAGACAATTCCTTGATCGCCTCGGGCATCGGCACGCCTTGGCGCAAATGCCGGTAGAGCACGCTCATCAAGCCCGCGCGGTCCGAGCCGGACTTGCAGTGCATCAGCATGGGGTACTCGATGCGCTCGAACAGCTCGCGAACGCCGCGCAGTTCCTCACGCGAAGGCGCGGCGCGTGAGCGCACCTGGTAGTTGACGAGTGCGATGCCGTAGCGCTTGCAGGCCGCCTGCTCCAGCCAATAGCTGCCGCACAGCCGCTCGCCACGCAGGTTGACGATCGTGCGCACGCCTTCCCGGGCGAGCTGGCGGATATGGTGAGGAGCCGGCTGGGCGGAGCGATAGGTGCGCTCGTCGAGCGCATGACGGTTGACGTAGATCATCCGGAAAATACCGTGATCCACGAACAGCATGTCGAGATAGGATGCCGGCTTTGCCGCGACCCGCTTGAGCCAAGCCGGGCTGTCGTGAAGCATCGAGTGGCGCCAGGCCAGCGTGACGCTTTTCACGGCCCGCCGCGTCCGTTTGCCGAGCCTGCCCAATGCCATCGCGATCGTGTGACGCCCAGTTGTTGCGGATGCGTGGACCCATTTGGGTCCGCATTCCACTTTTCTCTTGCCGAGCCCCCGGTCGCGGAATTGAGTGCCACACGTCGCGGCAAAGCGCGCATTCTGCACGACGTGGCACGAGAAGTAGCGTGAATCGGGTGCTCAAGCAAAGCAGCTAGTACCAGCCATTTTCGATGGCGGATACTAGCCAAATGATTCTGGCTTTGCAATCGCTCAATATCCCCTATAGGAACCGGCGGCAAGAGGGGCGATCCTAGGTGATGGCTCCAGCATGAATGCTCGCCGGGGCTCGCCAGCAGCATGGCTCGATTGCCGATCGACAAAGCGCGGCTGAGCCGTATGGCCGGACGCGCAGTCGCCCGTTACATAGATCTTGTTTATCGCACGTCGCGGGTGGTCACCGATCCCGCGGACGTCGACGCATATCTCGCGCAATATCATCCGGCCATCGTCGCGGTCTGGCACGGCCAGTTCATGATGGCGCCGCAAGCCAAACCGTTGCGTTTTCCGCTGGCGATCATTCTCGCCCGCCATGGCGACGCGGAGCTGTTCGCGGGCGCCCTGTCCCGCTTCAACACCACCCTGATCCGCGGCGCGGGCGCTGGCGGGCGCCGCAAGGACCGTGGCGGCGTATATGCCTTGCGGGCGGCGATTCGCACGCTCGAGGAAGGCGTGTCAGTCGGCATGAGCGGCGACATGCCGCCCGGCCCCGCGCGCATTTCAGGGCTGGGCATCGTCACCCTTGCGCGCCTGTCCGGCCGGCCGATCATCCCGTTGGCGGCGGCGACGCGACGGTTCCAAGTGCTCAATACCTGGAGCCGTATGACCATCAACCTGCCGTTCGGCACGCTGGCGTGCGCGTTCGGCGAGCCGATCTACGTCGCGCACGATGCCGACGCGGCGGCCATGGAGGCGGCGCGGCTCGCGGTGGAGCAGGGCCTCAACCGCACGACGGCACGCGCCTACGAGCTGGCCGGCGGCGATATCAGGCGGACATTACCCAAGCACATGATCGAGAGCATGCCGCCCACAGCGGCCAGTGCGGCGGCGGCTCCCGGGCTCGGCCTCAAGGTCTACCGCGCGGGAACGCATATGCTGCAGCCCGTGGCGCCGCTCATTCTTGGTGCGCGCGAGCGGCGCGGCAAGGAAGATGGGCAGCGGCGCGGCGAGCGGCTGGGCAAGCCCGGTTTGCCGCGGCCGGAGGGGCCGCTGGTGTGGGTCCATGCCGCCAGCGTAGGCGAGTTCAACGCCGTGCTGCCGCTGGCCGAGTCGTTGCGCGAGGCCCGGCCCAATCTGCGCTTCCTGTTCACCACCGGCACCGTGACATCGGCGCAGGTGGCGCAACAGCGGATGCGGCCAGGCGACATCCATCAATATGCCCCGCTCGACGCACCCAGCTTCGTCACGCGCTTCCTCGATCATTGGCGGCCGCAGGCGGTGCTGCTGACCGAAAGCGAGATCTGGCCGAATACGATCCTGACATGTGCCGCGCGCGCCATTCCGCTGGCGCTCGTCAACGGGCGGATGTCGGCCCGCTCGTTCGCGCGGTGGACGAAGCGCGCGAGCATTTCCAGGCCGCTGTTCTCGAGATTCGATCTCGTGCTGGCGCAGAACGAGGAGATGGCGCAGCGTTTTCGCGATCTCGGCGCCCCCAGTGTGAAGCCCGTCGGCAATCTCAAGATCGACGCCCCGCCGCCGCCGGTCGACCAGGACGCCTTGGCGCGCCTGCGCGACGCACTCGCCGGCCGCCCCTTCTACGTCGCGGCCAGCACCCATGAGGGCGAAGAGCGCATTCTGGCTGCGGCCCATCGCGCGATCGCCGTCCGCCACCCGCACCTGTGCACGGTGATCGCGCCGCGTCATCCCGAGCGCGGAACGGCTATCGCCGAGATGCTGAAGGCAGCCGGTTTGACGGTTGCGCTGCGCGCGCTTGGCGAATTGCCCGGCGCGGCGACAGACGTTTATATCGCCGACACCATCGGCGAGCTCGGCACGCTCTACGCACTGAGCCCGATCGCCTTCATCGGCGGATCGCTCGTCGAGCACGGTGGACAGAACCCGATCGAGGCGACGCGTCACGGCAGCGTGGTGATTTCCGGTCCCCACTGGCACAACTTCGCCGATGCCTACGATGTGCTGCTACGCAACGGCGCGGTGCTGCGGGTGCGCGGTGCTGAAGAACTCGCTGATGCGGTCGGCCGCTTGCTCGGCGACGCAGCCGAGCTGGCGCGGCTCAAGGCTGCGGCCCAAAGCGCGCTCGCGACGCTGTCGGGCGCCCTCGAACGCTCGGTGGTGGAGCTGGTGGCGCTGATGCCCGACGCCAAGGAGCTGGTGCGTGCCGGCTAAGGAACCGGGCTGGTGGTATGGCGAGCACCGTGGCCCGATGGCGCGTCTGCTTGGTCCGATTTCCCGCGTATGGGCTTATGCGGCGGAACGCCGGATCAATCGAGCGACGCCTTACCGCGCGTCGCTGCCCGTCATCTGCGTCGGTAATTTCACCGCCGGGGGAACCGGCAAGACACCACTCGCGATTCACATCGCCGGGCTGCTCACGGAACGTGGCGAGCGGCCTGCCTTTCTCACCCGTGGCTATGGCGGCCGCCAGCGCGGACCCCATCGCGTCGATGCCGCACTCGATACCGCCGCCGATGTCGGCGACGAGCCGTTGCTGCTCGCGCGTCATGCCCCGGTGATGGTGGCCCGCGATCGCGTGGCGGGCGCGCGTGCGATCGAGGCCCAGGCAGGTGTCGCCCCCCCGACCGTGATCGTGATGGACGACGGCCTGCAGAACCCCGCGCTGGCCAAGGATCTCGTTGTCGCGGTCGTCGATGGCCGGCGCGGTACGGGTAACGGACTGGTCATTCCGGCTGGTCCATTGCGGGCGCCGTTGGCCCTGCAGCTCGGCATCGCCGACGCCATCGTCGTGAACTTGCCCCGCGAGATGGCAGCGGACGGTGCGGTTCATTCCAATGGTATCGCCGCCGGATTCCGCGACAGCTTCGACGGGCCGGTGTTGGAGGCGAAGGTCGAGGCCGCGGGCGAGACCGCCGCGCTCGCGGGCCAACGCGTGCTACCGCTCGCCGGCATCGCCAATCCCGCGCGCTTCTACGGCTTGCTCGCCGAGCTGGGTGCCGACATCGTGGCGCGCGCGGAGTTCGCGGATCATCACGCGTTCAGTCAGGCCGATGCCCGCGGCGTGCTGGCCAAGGCGGACCAGCTCGGCGCGCGTATCGTGACGACGGAGAAGGATTGGGCACGTCTCGCTGGCGGCAACGGCGCGCTGGGCGAACTTGCCGCGCGCGCCTGGCCACTGCCGATCCGCCTCGCCTTCGCCCCCCGCGACGCCACCCGCCTCGCCGCGTTGATCGATTCCGCCCTGATCGAGCGGCGGCGGGGGTTGGGAAGAGTTAAACCCTGATCCGGCCTTTCTGGCGCAGCTCGACGTAACGCTTCATCGCAATCGCGGAGTTGGCGTAGGGCTCCTGCAGATCGACGTTCCAGTAGCGCAGATCCGCCATCATAATGATCTGGCCGCTCACCGCACAGCGCACGAAGTCGCCCGGCGAAAGCACCTGGAACTCGCCATGGTTATAGCGCACGCGCGCCTCGCCCTTGAGCCCGAACAGTTTGTCGATGCGGTTCATCATCAGCCCTAAACCTCGCCCACCAGGGCGCCGGCGCGGAACATATGCGCGGTAAGGCCGATTGCCAAGGAGCGGGATGACGCTGGTCATGCGGCTTCTTTCGCGAACCTGCGGCGATGGAACGCCTCGTTGCCGAGGTAGGCCGACAGCCACATCGCGCGCTTCAGATACAACCCGATATCGTGCTCGTCCGTGAAGCCGATCGCGCCGTGCATCTGGATCGCGGATTTCGTCACCTTCAACGCCTCGCCCGATGCGTGCGCCTTCAAGGCCGACGCCATGGCCGCACCTATCGTATCGCCTTGCGCCGCGACCTGGAACAGGAGCGAGCGCGTCGACGCGATACTTGTGAAATCGTCGACCGCGCGGTGTTGCAAGGCCTGGAAGCTGCCGATCGGCTTGCCGAACTGCTTGCGGATCTTGAGATACTCGACCGTCATGTCGAGCGCCGCGCTCATCACACCGGCCAATTCGGCCGACGCCATCACCAGCGCGAGATTGTAAAGTCGGGCGATGGCAGGCGAGCCGGCGCCCGGCCCGAGCACAGGACGCGCGCGCACGTCCGACAATGTGATGAGGCCATGGTCGCGGCCATCGACCGTCGCGCTGGGGGCGATGCCGACGCCGCGGGCGCCCTTCGCGACGTGACAGAGTATGGGGCCATCCGCTGTCGCAGCCTCGACGAGGAAGCCATCTGCGTGCGCGGCGTGGGCAACTTGAGCTGCTGCCCCGTCGAGCACCAATGCGCGGCCGTCGGCTCTAGCACGAACGCCGCCGCCATTGATGTCGAATGCCGGGACGATGATCGATGCGCCCGACATCACGCCGTCGAGCATCTCGTCGCGGATCGCCGCATCGGGAGACCGTGCGATCGCCGACGCACACAGCGCCGCAGATGCGATCGGCTCCGGCGCCAACGCACGGCCTGCTTCCACCAGCACGAGCGCAAGCTCGGTTGCACCAAGACCAAGGCCGCCGCACTCCTGCGGCACGAGAATACCGAACCAGCCTTCAGCACCCATGCGGGCATGCGCTGCGCGATCAAAACCGCCGGCCTTGCCACGCAGCCCCCGCGTGCGCTTCACGCCGCCTTCATGCGCGAGGTGCTTGGCGACGCTGTCCTGCAACAGCCGCTGCTCGTCGGATAACAACAGTTCCATCGCGCGTTCCCTCTCAACCCGGCAGCCCGAGCACGCGCTTGGCGAGCACGTTGCGTTGGATTTCGCTGGAGCCGCCGTAGATCGTGGCGCGCCGCGACTGCAGGAAAATCTGCGTGACGTCGACGTCATCCTCGCCCGCCGGCAGCCGCTCGACGTCGGCGCCATGCGCGCCGGCCACCTCGATCAGCAGATCGGTCGCCGCCTGCAGGTTGTCGGTGCCGACGAGCTTCATGGTGGAGGCGTCCGGTCCCAGCGTGCGCCCATTGGCGATCAGATCGAACGCATGCCAGAACATCGCCGCCTGCGCCGTGATCCTGATGCGCAAGGCCGCGAGCTTGTCCTGGAAAACCGGATCCTTGGCGCTGCCGTTCGCCTCCGCCAGTCGCACGATGCGGCTGACGACTTCCAGCGACCATTGCGGGCTCGACGTGAACAGCCGCTCGTTGGCGAGCAGATCGTTGGCGACTTTCCAGCCGCCATTGAGCGGACCGACCAGGTTCTCGCTGGGCACCACGACGTCGTCGAGAAACACCTGCGCGAACTCGTCGTCATCGGCGATGTTGACGATCGGCCGCGTCTTGATGCCGGGCGACTTCAGATCGATCAGCAGGAAGCTGATGCCGGCGTGCTTTGGCTGGGCCGCCGGATCGGTGCGCACCAGCGTGAACATCCAATCCGCGTAGTGGCCCCAGGTCTGCCAGATCTTCTGGCCGTTGACGATGAAGCTGTCGCCCTTCAATTCGGCGCGCGTCGTCAAGCTCGCGAGGTCCGAACCAGAACCCGGCTCCGAATACCCTTGCGCCCAGATCACGTCGCCGGAAATGATCGGTGGCAGATGCCGCTTGTTCTGCGCGGGCGTGCCGTAGCGCATCATGATGGGGCCGAGGTGATTGAGACCCTGCACCGGCAGATGCGGCGCGGACAAGCGCGCAAGCTCCTCGGAGATGATGATCTGCTCGGCCAGGCTCGCGCCCATGCCGCCATGTTCCCGGGGCCAGTGCGGCGCGATCCAACCCTTGGCGGAAAGCATCTTGTACCAGGGGATGATCTCGGCCGGATGTGGCCGCGCCGTCCGCCCTCGCAACGCCTGCGGGAGGTTGGCCCCGAGCCACTGGCGCACCTGCGCGCGAAAGGTGGCGTCGCCGTCTGTGTCCTGGCGAAACATCGTTTCAAAATCCTTCCTCGGACGTCGTGCCGGCGCGTGTGGGCGCGCCCCTGCCATGCGCGCCGCAGATACGTAGTTGACTACAACTGCCCGTCTCACACAATCTGATGATCTCGCCGCCAGGGATCATCGATCCGCAGCATGACGCTTTGTACCCCAAAGGAAGGAATGCGCACGATGTGGAAGCTTCCTGCTGTCGCGTTGCTCGCCTCTCTCACCGGCCTTGGGTCGCAGGCTCGAGCGCAGGAAGATCCCAAGGCCTACCCCAGCCGCCAGAGCACGCTGATTACGGTGACGGCGCCCGGCGCAGCGCTGGACGTCGTTGCGCGCACCATCGGCGCGGGATTGCAGGAGCAGATGGGCCAGCCGGTCGTGGTCGTGAACCGCACCGGCGCGGGCGGCAATATCGGTGCGGGCGAAATGGCGCGCTCCAATCCGGACGGCTACACCATCGGCATGATCACCGGCGGCACGCATGGTGTGAACCCGACGTTCATGCCCAACCCGCCGTTCGACGCCATCAAGGATTTCGCGCCGATCACGATGGCTGCTGACCTCAACATCACGCTGTCGGTGCAGTCTTCGTTTCCGGTGAAGTCGCTGGCCGAGTTGATCGCCTACGCCAAGTCCAACCCCGGCAAGTTGTCATTCGGTTCGGCAGGTGTCGGCACGGGCCTGCACATGACCGGCGAGCTGGTGAAGCTCGAGACCGGCCTCGACATGACGCACGTGCCCTATCAAGGCGTGGCGAAGTCGCTGCCCGATCTGCTCGGCGGGCAATTGCAGGTGCTGATGGCCAATCCCGCCGACGTCGGCAATCTCATCCGCGACGGCCGGCTGCGTGGGCTCGGCGTCGCCGCTGCCAAGCGCGAACCGACATTGCCCGATATTCCAACGTTCACCGAGCAAGGCTTCCCCAAGGTGATCGGCTCGACCTGGTTCGGCGTGGCCGGTCCCGCCGCTCTGCCCCGCCCGATCGTGGAACGCCTCAACAAGGAAATCCACACGTTGATGCGCAAGCCGCAAACCGCCGAGCGGATGGCGAACCTGGGCATGAACGTGATCCTCAATACGCCCGAGGAATTTGCGGGCTACATCAAGAGCGAGATTGCCAAGTGGGCGCCGATCGTGAAGGCCGCCAAGGCCAGCGCGAAATAGCAGCTCGCGCTTTGACGAGCAGTAAATACACCAAGGAGAATGAACCGATGTCGAGCCAAGGCACGAGCAGCGACGAAAAGCTGATCCTGAGCGAGCGCGACGGGCGTGCCGTCGTCATCACGCTCAATCGGCCCGACAAGCTCAACGCCATCAACGAAGCGATGGCGACGCAGTTGATGGCCGCGCTCGATGCGGCCGAGGCCGATCGCGACGTGCTCGCCATCATCCTGCAAGGTAACGAGAAGGCGTTCTGCGCCGGCGCCGATCTCAGCGGTTTCAGCGACGCAACGGAGGATCGTTACGACAATTATCGCGCGCGCTACAACCAGCGCAAGACGCGCGCCGTCTATCGCTATCTCCACAATTATACCAAACCGGTGATTTCCGCAGTCGAAGGCTTCTGCCTCGGCGGCGGTCTCGAACTCGCACTGTTCGGCGATTTCATCGTGGCGGGAGAAGGTGCGCAATTCGCATTGCCGGAAGCGCGTCACAGCCTCATCCCCGGTGCGGGTGGCACGCAGAACTTGCCGCGCCGCATCGGGCCGGCACTCGCCAAGGAACTGATGTGGACCGCGCGGCGGCTCTCGGCGGCCGACGCCAAGGAGATCAGGCTCGTCAATCACGTGGTGCCGAAGGGCGAAGCGCTAGCCAAGGCCAAGGCGATCGTCGGCGAGATGGAAGCCAGCGGCCCGCTCGCCATCATGATGATCAAGCAGGCCGTCAACCGCGGCACGGAAATGCCGCTGGCGCTCGGCTTCTATCAGGAAAGCGATCTCGCCCAACTGCTCGCCTTCTCCGAAGACCGGCAGGAGGGCGTGAAGGCGTTCGCCGAAAAGCGCAAACCGAAATTCAAGGGCCAATAGAGAATTCAAGGCCATCAGGAGAGACGAACCATGGCAAGGAACTATCTCGAAAACAAAGACGTCTGCATCGTCGCCTATGGCGAGACCAAGATCGATCGAGCGTCCGGCAAGACCGCCTACGAAATCTCGGCGGAAGTCGCCGAGGAACTGTTCGAAAAGACCAAGCTCAAGCCGAAAGACATCGACGGCGTCGGCTTCACCGTGCCGATCAGCGAATGCTCCAACCCGTTCTGGTCGAACTACTGCACGGACTATCTGGGCATCACCACGCGCTGGCTGCAGACCAGCGATCTCGGCGGCGGCTCCTCCATCGGCAATGTCGCGCGTGGTGCCATGGCGCTGCAGGCCGACCTTTGCGAAACCGTGATGCTGATCGGCGCCGACGCCCCCTCGACCAAGTGGTCCGCGGTCTACGGCGCCTACCGCAACGAATTCTGGGAGCCGACCGGCATTAACGGTCCCCCCGGCGCATTCGGCCTGCTCTATCAGCGCTACATGGCCCAGCACGACCTCGACTTCCGCGGTCTTGGCGCGCTCGCCGTCGCACAGCGCAATGGCGCGTTCGTCAACGACAAGGCCTACGAGAAGTTCCGCCAGAAGATCACCATCGACGACTATTTGAAGTCGCGCGAGGTGTCCTCGCCGCTGCGCCTGCTCGATAGCGTGATGTTCTGCGACGGCGGCAACGGCGTCGTGATGATGAAGACCGAGCGCGCGAAAAAGCTCGGCTTCACGAACCTCGTCTATCCCATCTCGTACTCCGAGGTGAACAACCACAAGTGCGCCGACCCGACGCCTGACATCACCGAGTCCGGCTTCTCCGTCTCAGGCCCCGACGCGCTGAAGAAGGCCGGCCTCAAGGCCTCCGACATCAGCATGTTCCACCCCTACGACGACTTCCTGATCGCGGTCATGCTGAAGCTGGAACAGATCGGTTTTTGTAAGAAGGGCGAGGGCTCGCAGTTCCTGCGCGACACCGATCTCTCGCCCACGGGCAAGCTGCCGATCAACACCGGCGGCGGCCAGATCGGTTGCGGCCAGCCGGGGCTCGCCGGCGGCGGGCTCAACCTCGTCGAGGCCGTGCGCCAACTGCGCGGTGAGGCGACGGGGCGCCAAGTTCCAAACCCGAAAAACGCGATGATCACCGGTATCGGCGTCATTCCCTACGGCCGCAACTGGGGCACCAGCAACGTGATGATCCTGTCGAAGTAGGTGAGTGGTGAATGGCCAGTGGTGAGTGGTGGTCAGGCCCACCGCTCGCTCTGCCCGCCACTCACCATTCACCACTGACCACTCACCAATTCCGGAGGAATCCATGTCCACACCAGCAGCCAAACCAGCGCCCAAACCGCGCCCGATGCCCAAGCCAACCGCCGGCACCAAGTATTTTTGGGACGCCGCGAAACGCGGCAAGCTCGCCCTGCAATACGATCCCGACGCCAAGGCCTACCAGTTCTGGCCGCGCACGATCAGCGTCGCCACCGGCAAGCGCAACCTCGAATGGCGCGACACCTCCGGCAAGGGCAGCGTCTACTCGTTCACCGTCACGCACGTGCCCGCGACCGGCTTCGACGGCAAGACGCCCTACACCGTCGGCCTGATCGAACTCGACGAGAAGGTGCGCATCATCGGCAACATCCTCAACATCAAGCCGGAGGATGTGAAGGTCGGCATGCGCGTCAAGGTGATGTTCGAGAAGATGTCCGACGACATCAGCTACTTCGCGTTCGAGCCGGACAAGTAACGCACACGAGGTCAGACCCCTGGCCCAAACGGTCGCGATAAACTGCAACGTCCCAGCCAGGGGTCTGACCCCATGCGCGCTAACCTAGACCTTTGGGAGACCCAACCCTCTCGACTGCGTCCCCGGACGAACGTTCTGACCGATAGGTCGGAACGTGAAGATCCGGGGTCTTTACCCCCATCAGAAGGGTAAAGATCCCGGATAGCCTCGCTCCACTCGGCTTCCGGGAACGCAAACGGATAGGGAGGCGGCTCAAAGTTAGCGCGCATGGGGTCTGACCCCGTCACGTCGGCGGCATTGATATGAAGCTCGGCACAGTCCTCGCCGCCAACGCGCGGCGCTATCCCGGCAAACGGGCGGTCGTTTGCGACGGCCGCCAGCTCACGTTCGGCGAGCTCGACACACGCGCCAACCAGCTCGCCAACGCGCTCCTCGCGCGCGGTGTCGGCCCCGGCGACCGCGTGATCGTGTACCTCGCCAACGGCATCGAGCTGGTCGAGGCGATGGCCGGCATTCTCAAGATGGGGGCGCTGATCGTGCCCTTGTCGACACGGCTCACCGCCGGCGAGATCACGCACATCGTCGGAGACTGCGAGCCCAAAGCCGCGATCTACAGCGACGACCTTCGTCCCCAGGCCAGCACGGCCCTGGAGCGAGCCAAGGGTGTACTGCGCCTCCTCGTCGGGCGCCCGGTTGCCGGCGAAGAGGGGTTCACTGCGTTTCTTGAACAAGGTTCCGCGGACGAGCCCCCGCCGCTTTCAGCGCTCGAGGACGATCTGCTGATCGGCTACACCTCCGGCACCACGGGGCGGCCCAAAGGCGCCGTCGCCACGCACAACAATCTCATCCTCGCCAACGGCTTCATGAATGCGCTCGAGTGGGAATTGACGGAGCGCGACGTGATCCTGGCGACCACCGCGATGGCGCACCGCACCGGTCTGGGCCGCCTCGCCAACACGTTCTACCTGGGTTGCACGCTGTTGATGCAGTCGCGGTTCGACGCCGCCGACGCCGTGTCCCTCATCGAGCGTGAGCAGGTGACGGTGCTCGGCGGCGTTCCCACCGTGTACCGCCTGATGATGCCCGAGCTCGAGCGGCGGCCGGATGCGGCGAAGTCGCTGCGGCTGATGGTGGCGACCGGAGAGGTGTTTCCGGTGCCATTGAAGGAGCGCATCTTCAAGGCGTTGCCGCACGTCGGGCTCTACAGCTTCCTCGCGCAAACCGAGTCGGGCTTCGTCGCCGGTCTGCGGCCGCAGGAGCAAGCCGAAAAGCCCAACGCACTTGGCCGCCCGATACCCGGCGTCGAGATCCGCCTGGCGGACGAGAACGGCAACGACGTGCCCAAAGGCGCGGCCGGTGAAATCCTCGTGCGCTGCGGCACACGCGGCGTCGGCACCGTGATGCGCGAATACTTCCGCAATCCGAAGGCGACAGAGGAAGCATTCTTCGGTGAGTGGTTCCGCAGTGGCGACGTCGGCTACTTCGACGACGACGGCTTCCTCTACTTCGCCGACCGCGCCAAGGACATGATCGTATCAGGCGGTCTCAACGTCTATTCCAAGGAAGTCGAGCTCACGCTGCAGGAGCACGCGGCGGTCGAGGAAGCAGCCGTGTTCGGCGTGCCGGACGCGGAGTTCGGCGAGTCCGTTGCCGCATGCGTGATGCTCAAGCGTGGCCACAAGGCCAGCGCCCAAGACTTGATCGAACACTGCCGCCAGCGCATCGCCAGCTACAAGAAGCCCAAACACATCCATTTCGTCGACGACCTGCCGAAGACCGGCACCGGCAAAATCATCAAGCAGGAATTGCGGAAGCTCTTTTCGTAGGTTGGGTTAGCAGCGCCGTGCGCTGCGTAACCCAACGTGGGAGCCACGACAGCAACGTGCTGGCTCCCACGTTGGGTTACGCGACGCTTCGCATCGCTAGAGCATTTTCCACCTGGTCTGGGTCGCTACCCGTATCCGGCGTGGCGAAAGTAGTTCGCGCACTCGTCGGGTGCAAACGTCTTGATGAGGCGGCCGATCAGCTTCATCAGCGCCTTCACGGTGCGGGCCGCGCCCTTGCGCAGCG
>CAMDPA010000101.1 GCA_945903565.1 Devosia equisanguinis
GACACCGAATTGTTACGTGAATCTCGCCACTTGCACCACAACTGCCAACGATTTTCCAAGGTCTGGTGCATAATCCGGGCTAAGCAGACTTTGCGTTGGAAGGCCTACGAATGGTCTCCTTTGGTTCTAGCTTTGGCAGAGTTTTTTCGCAAAGCCGCGTGGGACACTTTTGCGAACTCTGCTTCGTCACCTGGAAAGCGCCGATGCTGCCGTTCCATCTCGCTGGCGACAACGATCTCGGCCCGGAGCCCGAGCGGGCCGCGCCGTCGCCGGTCGAGTTCTTGATGGTGCTGGCCTTCATCAACATGCTGGGATTTGCCGGCTGGCAGGCGCTGATCAACAACTTCGCCCGGGAACAAGCCCAGTTCGGCTGGTTCGAGACCGGGCTGAACCAGACGTTCCGTGAGATCCCGGGCCTGCTCGCCTTCACCGCCGTGTTCTGGCTGATGTGGCTGCGCGAGCAGACGCTGGCCTATGCAAGCCTCGCTCTATTGGCGTTCGGGGTGGCGTTGACCGGCTTCTTCCCGACGCTATGGGGCATTCTCGCAACGACGCTGGTGATGTCGTTCGGGTTCCACTATTTCGAAGCGGCGACACACGCGATGCAGCTGCAGTTGCTGCGCCACCAGCACGCCGCGCGCGACATGGGCCGCATCCAGAGCGCATCGTCGTTCGCTCAGTTCGTCGCTTACGCCAGCATATTCGTGCTGACGGCGTGGTTCGGCGTGACATCGTATGTGTCTGTGTTCGTGCTGGTCGGGATCGCGGCGGTCGGCTTGATGGTGCTGTCGGTGCGGCATTTCCCGCGCTACGAGGGGCTTGTCGTTCAGCGCAAGGAGATCGTCGTCCGCCGCCGCTACGGCCTCTACTATGCGCTGACCTTCATGAGCGGCGCGCGCCGGCAGATCTTCTCCGCATTCGGTGCGTTCCTGCTGGTCGACCGGTTCGGATTGGCGATCGACAAGATCGCGCTGCTTTATCTGGCCACGGCGCTCGTCTCCACGGTGCTCGCGACGCGGCTTGGCCGGTTGATCGGCTGGCTCGGCGAACGCCGGACGATGATCCTGGAAAATGTCGTGTTGATCGGCATCTTCACGGGCTATGCGCTGACCTCATCGGCAAGCGTCGCGGTGCTGCTGTTCATCGTCGACGGCGCTTCGATGTCGCTGATGATCGCCCAGCGCACGTACTTCCAGAAGATCGGCGATCCCGCCGACATGGCCTCGACCACTTCCGTCGCGTTCACGGTCAACCACATCGCCGCGGTTGTGATCCCCGTAGTGTTCGGCCTGATCGGCCACCGCGATCCCTCGATCATCTTCTGGCTGGGAGCCATGATCGCTGCGGGCTCGCTGGTGCTTGCGCTGCTGGTGCCGCTCGCGCCCGCGCCGGGCAACGAGGCCTTGACGGCGAAGTTCTGGCCGTCGCGACCGGGCCGACCGGAACCGAAGCTGCTGACGCATCAGCCGGCGGAGTGAGGCTGCGGCGAATCGGCTGTGCTGGCTTGACCACGCAACGCTGTCGGCATCATGTGCCTTGAAAGAAAATGAAGAAAACAACGTTGCGGCCCTGACGCCCCAATCGGGCCGCCCAGAAGAGAAACCAGCCCCTCGAATGCGACTTCTGTTCCTTGGCGACGTAGTGGGCCGGTCCGGCCGCAAGGCGGTTCTGGAAGCGCTGCCGCGTCTGAAACGGCGCTACAAACTCGATTTCGTCGTGGTCAATGCCGAGAACGCGGCCGGCGGCTTCGGTATCACCGAGGCGATCATGGAGGAGTTGATCGATGCGGGGGCGGATGCTGTCACGCTCGGCAATCACGCCTTCGATCAGAAGGATGCGCTGGTGTTCATCGAGCGCCAGCCGCGGTTGATCCGCCCGCTCAATTTTCCCAAGGGCACGCCAGGGCGCGGCGCCGGCATGTTCCAGGCCAACAACGGCGCGCAGGTGCTGGTGATCAACGCGCTCGGCCGCGTGTTCATGTCGGAGATGGATTGCCCGTTCCGCGCGCTCGACAACGAGTTGACGGCCTGCAAGCTGGGCCATGACGCCGACGCCGTGATCGTCGATTTCCATGCCGAGGCGACGAGCGAGAAGCAGTCGATGGCGTTCTTCCTCGACGGCCGCGCCACGCTGGTGGTCGGCACCCATACGCATGCGCCGACGGCGGACCATCGCATCCTGCCGAACGGCACGGCGTTCATGTCCGATGTCGGCATGTGCGGCGATTATCATTCGGTGCTGGGCATGAACGCCGGCGAACCGGTGAACCGCTTCCTGACCCGCATCCCGCGCGAGCGGTTCGAGCCGGCGCCTGGTCCTGCCACCGTCTGCGGCGTCGCCATCGAGACCGACGACAAGACCGGCCGCGCGATCCATGTCGGCGCGCTACGGCTCGGCGGTGTGCTGTCACCGGCCGAGCCGCAGTTCTGGACCAATGGGGAGTAGTCTAGGCATCAGGCGCCGAGGGCGATGCAGATTTGTTTGCTGCTCGTCCTTCAGCATTGCGGAAAATCGCCGGATGGGAGCTTCCGCTTTGCATCCGCAACGGGGGCAGCCCGTGCGGCAGTTCGTAAGCTACGACAAGGTAGCTACGATGGAGTGAATGAGCCCTGCCATCTGCGATTCGTCAACGCCGTAGAATCAGCGCATCGACGTGGTCGACGTCAGCTCGGATTGTGTCCGATCGCCGCGCGCTCGGGATAGAGCGACAACAACCCGGCGCGACTCGCCTTGCACACACCACGCTCGGTGATCAGCCCTGTGACCAGCCGCCCGGGTGTCACGTCGAAAGCCGGGTTCGCTGCCGGCGATCCGGGGGCCGCGATCTCGATGGTTGCAACGCCGCCGCCGGGCAAGCGGCCGGTCATTGTCAACACTTCATCGGCGGAGCGCTCCTCGATCGGGATGCGGAAGCCGTCGGCTAGCGTCCAGTCGATGGTCGAGTGTGGCAAGGCGACGTAGAAGGGGATGCCGTTGTCGGCCGCGGCCAGCGCCTTCAGATAGGTGCCAATCTTGTTGGCGACGTCGCCGTTGGCCGTGACGCGATCGGTGCCGACGATCGCCATGTCGACCTCAGCATGTTGCATCAGATGCCCGCCGGCATTGTCGGCGATAATGGTGTGGGGAACCCCGTGTGCGCCAAGCTCGTAGGCGGTCAGTGCCGCGCCCTGGTTGCGGGGCCGCGTCTCGTCGACCCAGACATGGACCGGCAGGCCCGCGTCGTGCGCCATGTAGATCGGCGCGGTGGCGGTGCCCCAGTCAACGCAGGCGAGCCAGCCGGCGTTGCAATGGGTGAGGATGTTGACGCGCTCGCCGGGCCGCTTCTTGGCGGCGATCTCGCGGATGAGCGTAAGGCCGTGCTCGCCGATGCGGCGGCAGGTTTCGACGTCGTCATCGCAGATGCGCGCGGCGGCGGCGAACGCAGCGCTGGCGCGCTCGTTCGGCGGGAGCGGCGCGACTTCCACACGGACTTCCTCCAGCGCCCAACGCAGGTTGATCGCGGTTGGTCGTTGCTTCGCCAGGTGCTGGATGGCATCGGCGAGATTGGCGTCGGACGGATCTGCCGCGAGCGCGAGCGCCAAGCCATAAGCCGCCGTCGCCCCGATCAACGGTGCACCGCGCACCCGCATGGTGAGGATCGCGTGCGCGGCATCCTGCATCGAGGTGAGCTCGATCGTCTCGAGCTTATGGGGCAGCAGCGTCTGGTCGAAGGTGCTGACGCGGCCCGAGCCGGGCGCACGCCAGATCATGCGGTAGGCGGTGCCGTCGATCTTCATGGGTTGGCCTGGTTGAGTTGGCTTGCAGGGCTGTTAAGCACGCAAGCGCGGAGCCGCCAACCCCGGAAAGCCGCGGCGCTTACCGAGTGCCCTGCCGCCGCACGCCGCGTTCGAGATGCGAGCTGGATGGCAAAGCGGCGGCCTCATCGCCTTGCAACTGCTGAAGGATTGCGCGTGTCGGCAGTCCGGCTACCGGCAGTCCAACGCGGGCCTCGTAGAGCTGGATGGCGGCACGCGTCTTCTCGTCGAAACGGCCGATGGATGCTGCTTCCAGCAGGTTCATTCCGGCCAGCCGGCGTTGCAGTTCGCGCACGTCGGCGGGTTGGGACAGCACATTGGCCTGACGAAAGGGCTCGAGCCGGGCGGCGAACGCGATCGAACTAACAGCCGTATTCGCTACCGGCGACGCCGGCATACGCTTTACGACGACGCCTTCCTCGATCATCACGCGCGAGCGCACGAACGTGCCGACGTTGATGCCGACCACTTTCGGCCCGCCGGGCGTGTGGACAAGCAAAGGCGAGCCCGAGGATGCGCCGCCGGTATCGCAAGTGTGCAGCAGCAGGTTCAATGGATCGGTGAAGTCGCGATCGGGCGCTGGCCCGTTCGAGCCTTCGACGCGACGGCCGGCGGCGCATACGCCGGAATAAGCCATCGCCCAGGCGCCGAAATCGCGATGGAATGCGACCTGGAAAACGCGGTCGGCGGCGGCCTCCTGTTCGACCTCGTCGGGCGTCAACGGTAGGATGTCGAGCGCCGTGCCCTTGCAGGCGGGGCCTTGCAGCTTGATCAGCGCCCAATCGCGGGCGGCGTCGATCGGGGGCTTGGTCGAGATGCCCACGATACCGGCGATGATCTGCTGGGCGGAGGCGCGAACCGGGGCGCCGGCGAACCGTACGCTGGCATGCTTGGTGCCCGGGCGGGCGAAGAAGAAGCGTTCCGCGGGCGGCGGCTGCTCGCCCTTGGTGCGGAACACACAATGGCTGGCGGTGGCGATCACGTCGTCGGCGACGCAAAAGGCCGAGCACACGGTTCGCGACTTCTCATTGTAGATCATGCCGACGGAGCTGCGCAGCGCCTGCATGTGGCGGGGCAGCCGGGTTCGCTGGTCCGTGCCGAACACCGCGACCTTGTGGACCAGGGCTTCGCGATTAGTCGAGGTTTCAGGGATGGCCGTGGCTGTGATTTTTGACCCCATCAGCGCGGGCGGCAGGGCCATCGCCGGCACCGAGGCGACCAGGCCAGCGAATGCAGCCAACGCCAACGCGGGCCCACGGGCCGAACGCAGGCGGCGGGGGAAATCTGTTCTGGAATCGCACACTTGGCGCATATCAACGCACACCCTGACGCCGCGATGCCTCGCTACTGAACATTACCAAACTTTAATGTCGCCGAAAGCACGAGGTAACACGTCCGGCGCTATTTCTCCTGGCAAGACCCGGGCCGGTTTCCCTATCGGCGTGGGCGTTTTCCGACACAAAGGATCGAACCATGAGCGGCTCTCCCTCCCACATCGTGCCCGTGCCGGCCATGCGCCGCCGGCTGTCGCACCTTGCCGCCGCTCTGGCGCTGGGTGGCAGCTTGATCGCGCTCGGCTCGGCCCTGCCCTTGGCACCGGCCCAGGCCCAGCGTGCCGACGCCACAGTGCAGACCCCGTTCGGCCGCGCGCCGGTCACCTTCGCCGACATCGTCGACCGCGTTAAGCCGGCCGTCGTCTCGATCTCCGTTTCGAGCACCGGCCGCACCGCGGCTGCGCGCCCGAACCAAGCCCCAGGGGCACGTCCGGGTCAGCCGGGCCAGCCTCCGGGTCAGCGCCCTCCTATTCCCGGCATGCCGGAGGAGTGGAACGAGTTCTTCCGCAACATGCCGCCGGGTGGTGGTGGTGGCGGCGGTGGTAGCGGCCCGGCGCGTCCCTCGCAGGCGCAGGGCTCAGGCTTCGTGATCTCGGATGACGGCTATGTCGTCACCAACAACCACGTGATCGACAAGGCCAGCAAGATCGAGGTCGTGTTCGATACCGGCGACAAGGCCGACAAGTACGAGGCGGAGCTGGTCGGCACCGACCCGCGCACGGACATCGCGCTGCTCAAGATCAAGTCGACCAAGAAATTCCAGTTCGTGAAGTTCGCGCCCAAGGATGCACGGGTCGGCGACTGGGTGCTGGCGGTCGGCAACCCGTTCGGGCTTGGCGGCACAGTTACGGCCGGCATCGTCTCGGCATTGGCACGCAGCGGCATCAGCGAAGGCCCCTACGACTATCTGCAGATCGACGCGGCGGTGAACCGCGGCAACTCCGGCGGCCCGACGTTCAATCTCGACGGCGAAGTGATCGGCGTGAATACGGCGATCTACAGCCCATCGGGCGGTAACGTCGGCATCGCGTTCGCGGTTCCCACGGCAACGGTCCAGAAGGTCGTGGCTTCGCTCAAGGCAACCGGCACCGTTGCCCGCGGCTGGCTCGGCGTGAAGATCCAGAACCTCGACGAGGACATGGCCAAGAGCTTCGGTCTTGCCGATACGTCCGGCGCGCTGGTGCAGGAAGTCACAGCCAAGGGTCCTGCCGAGGCATCCGGCATCAAGCTCGAGGACGTGATCCTGTCGGTCAACGGCACCAAGATCAAGGACACCAAGGATCTCGCGCTCAAGATCGCGGAATACGCACCCAACACAGTCGTCGACGTGCGCGTGATGCGCAAGGACAAGGAAGAGATCGTCAAGGTGAAGCTCGGCCGCTTCCCCGGCGCCACCGCCGAGGTCGCAGCCGTCGAGAAGGCCGATCCCGCATCCAAGCAGCTCAGCGCGCTCGGCTTGTCGTTCTCCAGCGCACCTCGCCGTGGGGCCGCTGCCAAGGACGGCGTGCCGGTTACCGATGTTGAGGAAGGCAGCGACGCCGCCACCAAGGGCATCAACAAGGGCGACGTCGTCACCCACGTCAACGGCGAGGCCGTCGCCTCGGCCGATGACATCGAGGCGGCCGTCAAGCGCGTGAACCGCGGCACCGTGCGGCTCACCGTGAAGTCCAACGACCGCTCGGCTGTCATCGCCGTGACGGTCAAGCCGAAGGGCTGATGCGCTTAGCGGTGATAATGTAGAGTAATATGGCGCGGGGTGGTCTCGACAGACCGCCCCGCGTTCTTATTTTCGGGGCGAGGCACAAGAAGGCGGTCTGCCATGCGCGTGCTGCTGATCGAAGACGACAAGGAGACCGTGCGCTTCCTGCTCAAGGCGCTCGGTGAGAGCGGCCATGCGGCCGACGCGTCGGGCGACGGCGAGGAAGGTCTCGGCATGGCGCGCGAGGGCACCTACGACGTGCTGATCGTCGACCGCATGCTGCCCGGACGCGACGGCCTCTCGATCGTGCGTACGCTGCGAGCGGAGGGCGTGCGCACGCCGGTGCTGTTCCTGTCGGCACTCGGCGAGGTCGACGACCGCGTGAAAGGCCTCAAGGCCGGCGGCGACGACTACCTCACCAAGCCGTTCGCGGTTTCCGAATTGATGGCACGGGTGGAGGCGCTTGTGCGCCGCGCGCAGCCGGAGGAGAGCGAGCCGCGCTTCGCGGTCGCCGATCTGGTTTTGGACCGGCTGTCGCGTAAAGTGACCAGGGCCGGTCAGAAGATCGAGCTGCAGCCGCGCGAGTTCAGGCTGCTCGAGTACCTGATGAAGAACGCCGGGCAGATCGTAACGCGCACCATGCTGCTCGAAAAGGTGTGGGATTATCACTTCGACCCGCAAACCAACGTCATCGACGTGCACATCTCACGGTTGCGCGGCAAGATCGACAAGGGCTTCGACAAGCCGCTGCTGCATACCGTGCGGGGCGCCGGCTACATGATCGGCGACGGCGGTTGAGGCATGGGGGAAACACCAAAGCCAGCCGCACCATCGTTCGTCCGCTCGCTTACAGTGATCGCGGGCACGCGGGCGTTTCAGCAGGCAGCGCTGTTCGTCGCCGCGGTGGTGCTCGTGGGCGGGCTCGTGATGTGGGGTCTGCTGGAAACGACGAGCGGCATCGTCTCGCGCCAGATCGTGGCGACGATGACGGAGGAGGCGGAGGGCATCGCCGGCATCGCGGAGGCAGCCGGTCCAACGGCGGCCATCGAAGCGGTGACGCGCCGTGCGAAGGACGGATCGGGCCGCATCTACCTGCTCGAGTCCGCGGCCGGCACCAAGCTCGCCGGCAATCTCGACCGTTGGCCCGGCGACATGCCGCGCGGGGCAACGAACACAGCTTCGGGTGGCACGTTCGAATATCGGCAGTCGCGGGACGTTCGTAATCTTGCCGCCGGTGTGACGCGTACGCTGAATGGCGGCATGAGCCTGCTGGTCGGCCGCGATCTGGCGGAGCAGCGCGCGCTCGCGGCCCGCGTGCGGTGGCTGTACCTGGCGAGCTTTGGCGCGCTTGCGCTGGCGGGATTGCTTGCGGGCGTTCTTACCAGCCGTCTTGCGCTTGGTCGCGTCGCAGAAATCACGCGCACCAGCGACGAGATCATGGCCGGCGATTTTTCCCGCCGCGTGCCGCTGGCAGGAACCGGCGACGAACTCGATCATCTCGCAGGCAACCTCAACGCCATGCTCGATCGCATCGAAAGCCTGATGGCGGGCTTGCGCGAGGTATCCGACAATATCGCGCACGATCTGAAGACGCCGCTGACGCGCTTGCGCGCTCGCGCCGAGGAAGCGCAACGCGGCGAGCTGGACGAGCAACGCGAGGGCCTCGGCCAGGTGATCGAGGATGCCGACGAGCTGATCAAGACGTTCAACGCGCTGCTGCTGATTGCCCGCCTGGAGGCCGGCGCGCTCGATGCCACCGCCGAGACGTTCGATCTGGCGAGCCTTGCCCGCGATGTCGCGGAGCTCTACGAGCCGGTGGCCGAGGATGCCGGTCTGCGATTGGTCTGCAAGGCGGACGACGTGGCGATGGTGCGCGCCAACCGCCAGCTCATCGGGCAGGCGATCGCCAACCTGATCGACAACGCCATCAAGTATGGCCGCCCATCATCTGCCGCCGAAGGACAAGCGGACCTGGAGGTTGGCCTGCGCATCGTCGACGGCGAGGTGCGGCTTACGATCGCCGACCGCGGCCCCGGCATTCCCGCCGCCGACTGCGACCGCGTTCTCAAGCGCTTTGTGCGCCTGGAGGCGAGCCGGACGCGGCCGGGCACGGGACTTGGCCTCAGCCTCGTGGCGGCGGTCGCGCGCCTCAACGGCGGACGTCTGCTGTTGGAGGACAACGCGCCAGGGCTTAGGATCGTGCTGGGCCTGCCACACATTCGGCCATCGGCGGGTGTCCGCTGACCTGATCGAATAACGCGCCGGGGAGAATTGAATGCCGACAACACGCACAAGAACCACGGCGCCGCTCGGCGTGGCCATGTTCCTCTCGGCCGCATCCTGCGCGCCCGCTGTCGCCGATCCCGTCGCCGACTTCTACAAGGGCAAGACGGTCTCGATCGTCGTCGGCCATCAGGTTGGCACGGGCTTTGACACCTACGCGCGCGTGCTCGCCCGGCACATGGGCCGGCACATTCCCGGCAATCCCAACATGATCGTGCAGGGAATGATCGGCGCCAGCGGCATCACCGCGGCCAACTGGCTCTACAATGTCGCGCCGAAGGACGGCACCGCGCTCGGGGCGTGGGTGCAGACGGTGCCGCTCGATCCGCTGATGGGCGGCACGGCGAGCAAGTTCGATGCGGTTCGCTTCAATTGGATCGGCAATCTGGAAAGCAGCGTGGCGACCTGTGTCGTCACCGCCAAAACCGGCATCACCGATATCAAGCAGCTGCAGACGCGCGAGACGTTGTTCGGCGCGACCGGCGGCGGCGGCGCACTGACGCAATTCACGATGGCCGCGCGCAATCTCGTCGGCATCAAAGCCAAGCTCGTCTCCGGCTATCAGGGCGCGGCCAGCATCGGACTTGCGATGCAGAACGGCGAGCTCGAAGGCATGTGCGGGGCGAACACCTCGTTCATCAGCTCGTTCTGGGCGAGCGAGGTTTCGTCCGGCGTGTTCAAGGTCATCCTGCAGCTCAACGGGCCCAAGCGGCCCGATCTCGCCGGCATCGCGCACGCCTACGATCTCGCCACGTCGGACGAGGACCGCACGGTGCTTGATCTTGTGTACGGCCCGCTGATCCTGGGCCGCATCTACGCCGCGCCGCCGGGCCTTCCCGCCGAGCGCGTGTCGGCTTTGCGCGCCGCGTTCATGGCGACCGCGAAGGATCCGCAGTTCTTGGCCGATGCCGAGAAAACCAAGCTCGAGATTTCACCGATGTCGGGCGAGGAGGTCGCGGCGAGCTTCGCCCGCTACTACGCCGCGCCCAAGCCGATCGTCGAGCGGGCGATCAAGGCGGTGAGGGAGTAGATCACCCTGCGGGTGATACGAGGGGCCTGTCCTTGCTTTGACGGCCTTGCCGTCGGGGCACTCAAACTCCCCTGACCAGGGCGGAGCCCTGGACCCGCCTTTGTCGTGTGAGACATCGTGGAGCCCATGTCCAATTCTGTACCCGACTTGCCACTCCACCGCCGCATCTCGGCGGCGCCTGTCGTGGCGGATCAAAATCGTGCGCGGGAGTTGTTGGCGGAGATCGCGGCGGGACTCGAGCCGGCAGCGGCGCAACGGCTCGCGGAGCCCGCAGCCGAGCGCCTGTTGCTCGGCGTGCTCGACGGTTCGCCGTATCTCACGGCGCTGATGCGGCGTTCGCCCGAGCGGCTGCTGCGCGTGCTCGACGGCGTGCCGGAGGAACGGCTCGATGCGCTTGAGGTCGACTCGCTCGCGCTTGCCGCGAAGGCTGCGGCCGTTCCCGATCTGATGACGGGGCTGCGCGCCATCAAGAACGAGGCCGCGCTGATGATCGCGCTCGCCGATCTCGGCGGTGCGTGGCCGCTGATGCAGGTCACCGAAAGCCTGACGCGGATCGCGGACGCCTGCACGCAAGCAGCCGTGCGCTTCCTGTTCCGCGAGGCGCGCGCGAAGGGGCAGTGGCTCGGAGGGACGGACGCGGCGCCGGAAGCGGGCTCAGGTTTCATCGTGCTCGGCATGGGCAAGTACGGCGCGGGCGAACTCAACTATTCCAGCGATATCGACCTGATCGTGTTCTACGACCTGGATCACATCAAGCTGCGCGAGGGACTTGAGCAGCAGGCGTTTTTTGTGCGCCTGACCAAGGATCTCGTGAAGATCCTGCAGGAGCGCACATCAGATGGTTATGTGTTCCGCGTCGACTTGCGGCTGCGGCCGGACCCCGGCGCGACGCAGATCGCGCTGAGCACCGAAGCTGCGTTCCACTACTACGAGAGCTTCGGGCAGAACTGGGAACGCGCCGCGATGATCAAGGCGCGCGCGGTGGCCGGTGACCACGTGGCGGGGCGCGCGTTTCTCGGCGAGCTCGCGCCCTTCATCTGGCGCAAGTATCTCGATTTCGCGGCGATTGCCGACATCCACGCAATGAAGCGGCAGATCCACGCGCATCGCGGTTTCGGCGTAATCGGAGTCGCGGGCCACAACATCAAGCTCGGCCGCGGTGGCATCCGCGAGATCGAGTTCTTCGTGCAGACGCAGCAGTTGATCGCGGGCGGACGGCAGCTCGATCTCAGGATCAGCAAGACGCTCAGCGCGCTTGGCCAGCTCGTGCGGCGGGGCTGGATCAAGCCGGAGGTCGAGACGGAGCTGACCGCGGCCTACGTCTACCTGCGCACGATCGAGCACCGCCTGCAGATGGTCGCCGACGAGCAGACGCATCAGTTGCCGGAAGCGGGTCCGGCGTTGGAATCGTTCGCGCGGTTTGCCGGATATCCCGACAAGGCCGCGCTTTCTGCCGCGCTACTGAAGGTTCTTGCGATCGTGCAGAGCCACTACGCCGTGTTGTTCGAGGACAGCCCCGAGCTGACGCGCGGCGGGCACAACATGATGTTCGCGGGCGAGGCCGATGATCCGGCGACCGTGGAAGCGCTCGGCAAGCTCGGCTTCTCGCAGCCCTCGCAGGTGATCGCGACCGTGCGCGGCTGGCATCATGGGCGCTATCCGGCGGTGCGCAGCGCGCAGGCGCGCGAGCGTTTGACCGAAGTGCAGCCAATCCTGATCGAGGCGCTGGCCGATACCACCTCGCCCGACGCCGCGTTCGCAAGTTTCGATCGTTTCCTGTCGGAACTGCCATCTGGCGTGCAGCTTTTCTCGCTGCTGCGGGCCAATCCGAAACTGATGCGGCTCGTTGCCGATATCATGGGCACCGCGCCGCGCTTGTCGCGCATCCTCAGCCGCCGCCGTCGCGTGCTTGACGCGGTGCTCGATCCGCGCGTGCTCGGCGACATGCCCTCGCAGGCCGAGATCGCGGCGATGATCGCCGACGAGATGGCCGGCGCCGGCGACTTGCAGGATTCACTCGACCGCGCCCGAGTGATCGGCAACGAGCAGGCGTTCCTGATCGGCGTCCGCGTGTTGACCGGCATGATCTCCGCGCCACTCGCTGGCAGCGCCTACGCGCAACTCGCCGAGGAACTGATCGGCGCGGTGCAGCGCGCGGTGGAGGCCGACTTCGCACATGGGCACGGCAGCGTGGCGGGCGGTGCGGCGGCGGTGCTCGCGATGGGTAAGCTCGGCGGGCGCGAGATGACCGCGTCGTCCGATCTCGATCTGATCGTCGTCTACGATTTCGCGGCCGATGCCACGCAGTCGGATGGCGGCGCGCGGCCGTTGGCGGTGAGCCAGTATTTCGCGCGCCTGACGCAGCGGCTGATCACGGGCATTTCCGCGCCGACGGCGGAAGGCCAGCTCTACGAGGTCGACATGCGACTGCGGCCGTCCGGTCAAAAGGGGCCGGTGGCGACGCAGTTGACGAGCTTCATCGAGTACCAGAAGTCCGACGCGTGGACGTGGGAGCATATGGCATTGACCCGCGCGCGCGTGATCACCGGGCCGCCTGTATTGCGCGCCAAGATCGAACGGGCGATCGCCGATGCGCTGCAGCGACCGCGCGACCGCGCGAAGATCGTCGCCGACGTGCGCGACATGCGTCAGCGCATCGCGGCAGAGAAGGGCACAGAGAATATCTGGGACCTGAAGCAGGTGCGCGGCGGGCTCGTCGATCTGGAGTTCATGGCGCAGTTCCTGCAGCTCATGCACGCCGCGGACAATCCACTGGTGCTCGATCAGAACACGGTGCAGGCGCTGTTGAAGCTGGAACGCGCGGGCTATCTCGCGGGGGCTGCGGCCGGCGTGCTGGTGCCGGCCGCACGGTTGATTTCCGATCTGACGCAGATTCTGCGGCTCAGCCTCGATACCGCGTTCGATCCCGCCACGGCGCCGGAAGGGCTGAAGGCTCTACTCGCGCGCATCGGTGGCGCGCCGACATTCGCGCTGCTGGAAGTGCAGTTGCGCGAGACGCTGGCGGAAGTGGCGGCGCTGTTCGAGCAGGTGGTGGCGTAGGGCGCCTTCCGTCAACCGGCGGCGCGCATGTGCGGCTCATCCTCGATGATGCGCTCGGCGGTGGCGAGATCGACGGAGACAAGCTGCGAGACGCCCTTCTCGCCCATGGTGACGCCGAACAGGCGGTCCATGCGCGCCATCGTCTGCGGGTGATGCGTGATGACGAGGAAGCGTGTGTCGGTCTCGCCAGCCATACGTTCCATCAGGTTGAGGTAGCGGTCAACGTTGGCGTCGTCGAGTGGGGCGTCGACCTCGTCGAGCACGCAGATCGGCGAGGGGTTGGTGAGGAACACCGCGAAGATCAATGAGAGCGCGGTCAGCGTCTGCTCGCCGCCCGAGAGCAGCGACAGCGTGGCGGGCTTCTTGCCGGGCGGCTTGGCGACGATTTCCAGGCCACCGGCCAGCGGATCATCGCCGTCGATCAAGACGAGCCGCGCCTCGCCGCCGTCGAACAACGTGGAAAACAGCGATTGGAAGTGCGCGTTGACGGCCTCGAACGCTTCGTCGATGCGGCGCTTGCCTTCGCGATTGAGCTGGCCGATCGCGCCGCGCAACTTGGCGATGGCGTCCTCGACGTCGGCGCGCTCCTTGTCCATGCTCTCGAATTGGGCGTTGAGCGCTTCGAGCTCGTCGTCGGCGGCGAGATTGACTGCGCCGAGGCGTTCGCGGTCGGCCTTGAGACGCTGCAACTGGCGTTCGATCTCATCGAGCGCGGGCAAGGCCGCGCCTTCGGGGAACTGAGCGAGCGCGAGGCAACCGTCCGGCTCGCACTGCAGCGTCTCGCGGATGCGATGGATTTCCTCGCCGAGCCGCTGGCGCGCGGATTCAAGCCGCGCCTCGATGCGGGCACGCTGCTCGCGCTCGGTGCCGACAGCGGCTTGGGCCGTGCGCAACGCGGCTTGCGCCTCGCGCAGTGCGGTTTCGGCGGCGGCCAGCTTGTCGGCGGCGGCGGTGCGCTCGCGCTCGCTCGATGCCAGCTCGTTGATCAGGCGCTGGCGTTGCGCCTCGATCTCGGTGGGCAGATCGTCGAGGGCGGACAGCTCTAAACGGGCTTCCTCCGCACGCGCTGAGAGTGTCTTGATCTGCCGCGCGGCGCTCTCGCCACGTGCGGCCCAGCGCTGCCGGTCGTTGCGTGTGGTGGAGAGGCGATCGCCGCGCAGCTTGCGCTCGCGCTCCATGCCGGACACGTCGGTAGAGGTCTGCATCACGCGCGCGCGT
>CAMDPA010000102.1 GCA_945903565.1 Devosia equisanguinis
GCAAGCGCTGCCCCACCCAGCGCAACATCGAATCGCTCCGCCTTCTTCGGCTTGGCGCCGTGCAGCGTCACGAAGCTCGGGCAGAACCCTTCGACGCACGAGAAATCCTTGTTGCAGGCGGACTGGTCGATCTGCCGCTTGCGGCCAAGCTCGGTTTCCAGCGGCAAGATCGCGACGCAGTTCGACTTGATGCCGCAATCCCCGCACCCCTCGCACACCGCCGAATTGATCAGCACGCGCTTGTCGGGATCTGGAAACGTGCCGCGCTTGCGGCGACGGCGCTTTTCGGCCGCACACGTCTGGTCGTAGATCAGCACCGACACGCCGCCGATCGCCGCCAGCTCCTTCTGCACCGCGATCAGATCGCGCCGGTGATGCACGACGACATCGCGCGGCACCTTCGTATCCAGCCCGTACTTTTCGGGCTCGTCTGTCACGATCACGCAGCGCTTCGCCCCTTCGGCCAGCACCTGCGCCGCCATCTGCTGCACGGTCATGCCGCCGTCGAGCTTTTGCCCGCCGGTCATCGCGACCGCGTCGTTGTAGAGCAGCTTGAAGGTGATCGTTGTTTCCGCCGCTACGGCGGCGCGGATGGCGAGGCTGCCCGAATGAATGTAGGTGCCGTCGCCGAGGTTCTGGAAGATGTGGTCGCGCTTGGAGAATGGCGCCTCACCGATCCAGTTGGCGCCCTCGCCGCCCATCTGGGTGAAGCCCTCGGTGTTGCGGTCCATCCACTGCACCATGTAGTGGCAGCCGATGCCGGCATAGGCGCGCGAACCATCGGGGATCTTGGTGGATGAGTTGTGCGGGCAGCCCGCGCAGAAGTATGGCGTGCGCGCAAGCAAGTCGGCGCCGTGGGGCCGGTTGCCCTTGACCTCCTTCAGCCGCGACAGCCGCGCCTTGATCTCGTCGCCGCCGAGCCCGCGCTCGATCAGCCGCTCGCCGATGGCGACCGCGATGTCGGTCGGCTCCAGCGCGCCGTAGGCGGGAAACAGCCAGTCGCGCTTGCGGAAGTCGTCGCGCTCGCCGCGCTTGCCGATCACCAGGGGACGGTTGGGCGTGTCGAACAACTGCTCCTTCACCTGCGTCTCGACCAGCGAACGCTTTTCCTCCACCACCATGATGAGATCGAGCCCTTCGGCGAACTTCGCGACGCCGCGCGGCTCGAGCGGCCAGGTCATCGCCACCTTGTAGAGGCGGATGCCGAGCTGGTTGGCCTTGACCTCGTCGATGCCGAGCTCGTCCATCGCCGCGCGCGTATCGAGATAGCTCTTGCCCGTGGTGATGATGCCAATGCGCGCGCTGGGACCACCAGACGTGATCATCCGGTCGAGCGTGTTGGCGCGCGTGAAGGCGGTGATGGCGCGGCGCTTGTGGTCGTGCAGCCGCTGCTCCTTGGCGAGCGCGGTATCGCCGAGGCGAATGTTCAGGCCGCCATCGGGCATTGCGAAGTCGGCATCATCGGGCAGGATGATGCGCACGCGATCCTGGCGGCCATCGACGCTCGCGGTCGACTCGATGTTGTCCTTCACGCACTTGATGCTCGACCACACGCCGGCATACCGCGACAGCGCAAAACCGTAGAGGCCGAAGTCGATCAGCTCCTGCACGCCCGCCGGGTTCAAGACGGGGATCATGAAATCCACCATCGCGAACTCGGACTGGTGCGCGCTGGTCGAACTCTCGCAGGTATGGTCGTCGCCGAGCAGCGCCACCACGCCGCCGTGCTTCGACGTGCCCGCGTGGTTGGCATGGCGGAAGGCATCGCCGGTGCGGTCGACGCCGGGGCCCTTGCCGTACCACAGAGAAAACACGCCGTCGTACTTGCCCTCGCCGCGCAGCTCCGCCTGCTGCGTGCCCCACACGGCAGTGGCCGCGAGGTCCTCGTTGAGGCCGGGATGGAACACGATGTCGTTGGCGTTGATCAGTTTCTCGGCGCGCTGGAACGCACCTTCGAGCGTGGCGATCGGCGAGCCGCGATAGCCGGTGACGTAGCCGCCCGTGTTGAGACCGGCCGCCCTGTCGCGCGCCTTCTGCATCAGCATGAGGCGGACGATCGCCTGCGTGCCGGTCAGCAGTTGCCGGTCGACCGCGAGATCGAACTTCTCGTCCAGGGTGTGGGCGTGCTTGGCCATCTGTCCCGCCTTGCCTCATCCGTGGGCCGTGTTCGGCATCGGCTCACGCCATCGGCCCCTGGACCGAATATGGTGGCAGCCGAGCCCCACCGCCAGCACAACGTTCGATCACAGTGGATAACGCGGGGCGTGGCGGGGGCGGTGGAGAGAGGGAACGAGGGTGTTGGGAGCGAGGGCGTTGCATGCGCTCGGCCGTAGGGCGCATTAGCGACAGCGTAATGCGCCGTTGCACCGTAGCCGGCGGAATACGGCCAAAAGGCCTATTCCGCCCTACGAAGTCATCGCCACGACACGCCCCACGATCACGCCATTGGATGCGCGCGGGCGCCAAGGCTGTCATCATCCGTGAGCTCAAGGCGCCCAATGCCGGCAGGCATCACGTTGGGCATCAACGTTAGCACGTCGATCAGATTCGTTAATCCAAGATGAATTGAGCCCGTCGAATTGGAAATAACGGTCCAAAATTAGTTTTGATTTTACTGTTGTCTCTTACCCTCCGGCACGTACCAGTAGCGACGGGCGGGATGAGCCGGATGCAGATCGATCTTCAGCGCATGCCGATCATCGCTTTCAGCGCGGGCCTGCTCGCGGCGGCGACCGCAATTGCTGAATTCAGCGGCATCCGGATCGATTATGCCTCGTGGGCACCCCTGGCGCAGGTGCTGCTCGGACTCATTTTCGGTTGGCTCTACGCCGGTTGGCGCCAAATGCCGGCTGTCCAGATTGCAACCGAGTATGTTTTCGCCGCATCCCTCATCAGCATAGCAATTCTATTCTATAGCTACGCGACCGCCCGGCCCGCCCTGCCTCTGGCCGACCCATGGCTGGCTCACGCAGATGTACTGCTGGGGTTCCATGTTCCCAGCGTCGTCGCATGGATAGACAGAAGCGCCATACTTTCATGGGTGTTCGAGATCACCTACCACTCGATGGCCGTTCAACTGTTCACGATCCCAATCCTTCTTGCGTTGACCGGCAAACAGGATGCGGGCAACCGGATGTTGCTGTGCTATGCGCTGATTTGTGTCATCGCCTGCACCATCTCGATCTATTTTCCTTCGATCGAGGCCTTTGCCCATTACGGAATCCGAGCAAGCGATCTCAAGAACCTATCGGGTGCTTTCGGTTATCATTTCCACACGACGTTCTTTGCTGCCCGCAACGACGAAATATTTACTCTTTCGCTCGGCATGACGTCCGGAATAATAAGCTTCCCGTCGATTCATGCCGCGCTCGCGATATTGTGCGGGTACGCAACCTGGCCAATCAGGCTTTTGCGCTACCCGGGGCTCGTCTGGAACGCCTTCATGTTTGCCGCGACCGTGCCGGTCGGTGCCCACTACGGCGTGGAAGTGGTAGCGGGCGCGGGCCTGGCCTGTGTTGTGATCTGGGCCGTGCGGGCATTCCCGATGCCGGCCTTTCAATGGCCTCTCCCTGCTTCCGTCAGGCCGCAGGGCTATCGCACATGAGCGGTAGGCCGGGCTGAGGCCGGCATGTCTGACGGTCGAAACCCGACGCGTCCCTTTGCACGGCCGGGCGTCGGGCAAAGGGCGCTCCGCGAGTAGGTTGGGTCAAGCGGTGCAGAGCGCCGCGCGACCCAACATCGGAGCAACGACCATTATTGTGGGTCACAATTGCGCCAGACAATTTTCGGAACGGCTTGGAATGTTGGGTCCCGCGTCATCGTGGAGCGATGCTCTGCATCGACGCTTGACCCAACCTACGAAACACGCCCCCCACAATCACGCCAGCGACGGCGCGCGGGCCTGCTCCTCTTCGCGCATCCACCGCGCAAGGCCTTCGCGGCCGATCTCGACGGGGCGCCAGCCCGTGGCTTCGAGGGCGGCAGTGGAAACGACGAGGTCGCCGGCGATCCGGTCCCAGACGGCGCCGCGGCCGGCCACCTTCAAGGCGAGACGCGCGGGCGCCAGGGGGAGCGTGAAAATGCCGGGTGCGCGGTTGAGGCCAAGACGCATCGCCGCGACGATATCGGACACGCTCACCGGCTTGGGATCGGCGAACAGATACGCGCCGCGCGATACTGACGGGCTGGTCACCGCGTGCTGCACCCCCGCGCGCAGGTTGGCGAGCCCAAGCACCGAGCGCCGCGCGTGCAGTCCGCCGATCGGTAGCGGCCACGGCGTGCGGGCAAGCCGCGCGAGGCTCGCCATGTTGGCCTTCACGCCCGGCCCGTACACGACGACCGGACGCAGCGCGCACCAATCCGTCTCGCTCCCCGCCAGCACATCGGCCAGCATCTGCTCGCCTTCGAGCTTGGAGCGGCCGTAGGCATCGACCGGCGTGGGCGCGCGTTCCTCGCTCAGCGTCCCGCGCACCGACGGTCCGCACTGCGCCCGGATCGACGACATCATCACCACACGGCCAACGCCAGCGTCGCGTGCGGCGATCGCCAACGTGCGCACGGCCTCCGCGTTCACGGCATGATAGGTTGCATCTGGAATGCGGGTCGTGGCGTGCGCGATGCCGGCGAGATGCACGACGTGCGACATGCCCTCCACGAGGGGCCGCCAATCGACGCCATGCGCGAGATCGCCCAGCGCCACCGCCTCGATGCCATCGCCACCGGCAATCGCACGCGGATCCCGCGCCGCGGCATGCACCCGCCAGCCTTCCGCCGCGAGCCAACGCACGAGATCGCGACCGATGAACCCCGTCGCCCCCGTGACGAGCACGCGCCCTTTCAAGCGTTCCATCTGGCTCATGCCGGACGCCCCTTCTCGAACTCCCACAACACCGCCAGCGTCGCTGCCGAAGCCAGAACCACGCACAGATGCGCGACCACGGGCTGCCGCGTCACGATCGAAATCAAGGCGAGCACGCCGAGCCCCGTGTTCAAAACCAACACGCGTCCGGTCACGGCCGGCGCGCTGAACCCGCGCTGCACCGCGTGCTGATAGAAGTGGCTGCGGTGGGCCTCCGACAACCTTTCACCTCGCTGCCAGCGCCGGAACAGCGTGATCGTCGCGTCCGCCACGTAATACAGCGGCAGGATCAGCGCCGCGTGCACGTGCCCGGCACCCGCCAGCACGATCAGCAGCCACCCCGTCAGCGCCCCGATCGGCAAGCTCCCGACATCGCCGAGAAACAGCTTCGCCACGTGCCGGTTGAACGGCGCGAACCCGATCATCGCGCCGGTCAGCGCCAGCACGACGGGGAGCAACCCCGTCAGGACAGGCACGAAACCGAACAGCCCGAGCACCGCAAGCGTCACACCGATCGGCACCACCTCAGCAACGGTCATCCCGTCGATGCCGTCCATGAAGTTGGTCAGGTTGATGAACCATACGAGCGCCAGCACGAGCAGCACATTCTCGAGCTCCGCCGGGATCATCGCAAGCAACCGCTTCTCGATCGGCAAGGTCATCACCAGCAGGCTCGCCACGCCGAGCTGCAGCGCCAGCCGCGGCAGCACGGGCAATGGCTTGATGTCGTCGATCACGCCCGCGACCGCGAGCGCGCCAAGCCCCGTCAGCACGCTCAACACCCATGGCTCGCGGAATGCCGGCACGCCCTGCCAGGCAAACACGGCGATCACAGCCGCGATAGCGATCACCACGGCGATCCCGCCGCCTTGCGGTGTCGGGATCGTATGGCTCGAACGCGCGTTGGGCCGCGCCAACGCATAGCGCTGCAGCATCGGCTTCAGGAGCCAGATCAGCCCAGCCGTCGCAACCGCCGCGACAGCAGCCAGCGCAACAGCGTGAATAGGATCGAAGGCGAGCATCATGCGACCGCACTCCGCTCCAGCCGCATCGCGGTCGCCACCATCATCAATGCAGCGTCCTCGAAGCCGGTTCGATCGGCAGCGGCAGCACCGTTCCTGCCTCGGTCGCGACGTGCGCGCGATAGCCCTCCACGGTCCGTTCCAGCACCGCCTCGATCTCCGCGATCCGCCCCACGCCCATCGCCGCCCGCAGCACGGTCAGCTCGCGCGCCAACGAATCGGCCGGCAGATGCGGCTCGCTCGAACGGCGGATGAGAGGATGCTTCGTCGGCGTCGTATTCTCCCCGATCAAGAGTTCCTCGTAGAGCTTCTCGCCCGGCCGCAAGCCGACATAGACGATCTCGATGTCGCCCTCCGGATTGTCCTCGCCGCGCACATCAAGACCCATCAAACGCACCATCGAGCGCGCCAGCTCGGCGATCTTGACCGGCTCGCCCATATCGAGCACGAACACCTCCCCGCCCGAGGCCATCGCGCCGGCCTGCAGCACCAGCGTCGTCGCCTCCGGGATCGACATGAAATAGCGCACGACATCCCTGTGCGTGACCGTCACCGGACCCCCATCCTGGATCTGCTTGCGAAACCGGCGCACCACGGAGCCCGAGCTGTCGAGCACATTGCCGAACCGGACCATCGTGAACACGGTCCCGCACCCCGGATCGTTGGCGTGGGCCTGCAGCACCAGCTCCGCCAGCCGCTTGGAGGCGCCCATGACGTTGGTCGGGCGAACGGCCTTGTCGGTCGAGATCAAGACGAAGCGTTCGACGCCCAGCGCGCGCGCGGCATCGGCCATGATCTGCGTACCGAACGTGTTGTTGGTGATCCCCGCCACCGGGTTGCTCTCCACGATCGGCACATGCTTGTAGGCGGCGGCATGAAACACGGTCGCGATCCGGTAGCGCTCGATCGTGCGGCGCACCAGATCGGCATCGAGCACCGAACCGAGCACGCCGACCAGCTCCGTCTTCACGTCCGTGTCCGGCAATGCCGCGATCGCATCGGCAATCTCGGTCTCGATTTCGTAGAGCGCCACTTCGGATACATCGAGCAGGACGATGCGGACGGGGTGCTGACGCAGCACCTGGCGCACCAGCTCCGAGCCGATCGAACCGCCAGCGCCCGTCACCAGCACCGCCTTGCCGCGGATACCCAGCGCCGAGAGACCGGTGTCCGCCGGCACGGGATCGCGCCCCAAGAGATCGTCGACATCGATCGGCCTGAGATCGCTGACCGCGGCACGGCCGGTGGCGAAATCCTCCAAGTCCGGCAGCGTCTTTACCCGCACGGGAAAGCGCTGCAGCGTCTTCAGAACCTCGCGCCGTTCGCGCCGTCGCGATTCCGGCAACGCCAGGATGACCTCGCGCACGCTTTCCCGCTCGATCAACCGCTCGAGCTTATCGGGCCGGTAGATCTTCACCCCGCCGGCATACTGGCCCCACAGCGACGCGGTGTCGTCGAGGAAGCCCACAACGCGCGCATCGCCGCTGTGGTGCAGGGCATCGAGCAACTGCACGCCGGTTCGCCCCGCGCCGTAGATCACGACGGGCCGCGGCTCCTTGCCCAGCCCCACGATGGCCACGCCCACCGATCGCAACGCGGCGGCATAGATCTGCCGGCTGGCGAAGATCAGTCCCCCGCCAAGCACCGGATACAGCACCAGGATCACGGAGCGCGGGATCCACAGCGCACCGAACATGTAGGCCAGCAGCGCCCAAACGAGCACCGAGACGCCGATGCATTGCAACAGGCGCGCCGAACCACGGGTCGTGATGTAGCGCGTCACCTGCCGGTACAGGCCAAACCACGCGAAAGTGGCCACCCCGATCACTGGGGCCGCGAACATCACCAGCCAGCCCGACCGATGCGGCGGAACGAACAGGCCGTTGTAACGCAGCGAAATCGCGAGCCACACCGCGAACGACAGAATCAGGAAATCGCTGACGGCCAGAATCAAACGCTTCCACGGGCGCGGCAAGGCAATGGCCCAGTCGCGCCAGCGCTTCATCTCGCTGGCGATGGTATCCTTGGAATCCAACTTCAATCGCCTCTCGCTGAACACGCTCAGTAAGGAACGCTGTCCGGGCGGTCCAAGCTCTGGCGACGCGCCATCGCCTCGCCCGGCCAATCGAGCCAAACGTCCAGCAAGCGTCCCAGCAGCTTGGAATATAGAGGAAATCGAGACCGCAACAAGCGCGCCCGCGCGCCATGCTTGCCGCGACGACATTTGTTCTCTTGCAGGCACCGATCGCCCGCCCGTGACGGTGTCCATCAGCCGCCAGCACAACCAAACCGCGAACATGGCAAACAGCGCACCGCCCACGAGATTCCCCGCCAGAACCCCAGGCGCACCCGCCAGCATCCCGCCGACCGCGGTGAACGGCAGCGTACCCAGGATCGCCCGGGCCCAGTTCACCAGCGTGGCGACCCGTGGCCGGCCCAGCGTGTTGAACACGGAATTGGCGATGAACAGCGCGCTCTGAAACCCGAACACTGGGGCAAGCCACAAGCAATAGAGCTGGATCAGCGCGGCCCCTTCGCCCGTTGCCTTGAACGCCGAGATCACCAACGGAGCCGCCAGCGCCAGCATCAGCCACGCGGCAACCGTATAGGCCGCCGCGATCTGCAACGAGGCCGCGAACGCCTCCCGCATCCGGGTGTGCAAGCCGGCGCCGAGGTTCTGCCCAATGATCGGCCCAACCGAACCCGACATCGCGAACACAAAGCCAAAGGCCACGGGTTGTATGCGGCCAATCACGGCCCATCCAGCGACCGCGCTGTCGCCGTAGGGTGCAAATGCCGCCGTCACGATGGCATTGGCAATCGGCGTCGCCGCGTTGGTCGCCATCGCCGGCAGAGCAACAGCGAGCACCGGCCCGACATCGATCCGCAGGTTCTCCATGGTCGGCCGCTCGATCATGCCGTGCACGCGCCACACCGCATGCAGGCCGATCACCATGATCGCGATGCGCGACAGCACGGTGGCGATGGCGGCGCCCTGCAAGCCAAGACCCATCCAGAAAATCAGGATCGGATCGAGAACGACGACCACGACTGCAGCGCCAAGCGTGACGTGCATCGCACGCCGGGCGTCGCCAAGCGAACGCAACACCGCCGACGACGTCATCGCTAGCGCCAACGGCGGCAGCGACGGCACCACGATGGCCAGGTATTGAAACGCGAGATCGGCCGTGCGCCCCTTCGCCCCGATCAGGCCGAGCAGCCAGGGCAGGAACGGCACCAGCGCCAGCGACAGCACCGTCGACGCGATCAATGTAAAAACATGCACGCTGCCCGAAATCCGCCGGGCCCGATCGCGATCACCGGCGCCCAGCGCCGGGGCAACCAGCGACACCGTCGCAATCGACAGGCCGATCGCGAACGCAACGGTCAAGAACACGAGCGGACCGGAATAGCCGACCGCGGCCAACACCTCGACGTCCCCGAGCATGCTGAGGAATAGTACGTCGATCAGCTCGACCAGGAAAATCGAGACAAGGCCGATCGCGCCCGTACTCGTCATGACGAGCACGTGGCGGGGGACCGATCCGGTCAGGAATTTGGCGCGCGTGTCGCCAGGAGGCTTGGTTGATGCCCCTTCGGGCGGCGATTTCCGGGTGCTATCCGGGATGGGGGGTCTCATGCGCCCCCTATAGCAGAGGTCGCCGCCAGCTCCCACCTTCGTTCACGCCGCCCGCTTCACATCGCCGTCAGTTTGCCGCTCGCGCCGAACACTACCGGCTTGGGCAGCTCCACGCCTTCGGCTTCGGTGGCGGCAAAATCGATGTGAATGTGGTTGCCGTCGGGATCCCAGACGTTGAACTGCACGATCGGCATGCCCGGCACCCATGCGACCTCGAACCGCTCGCCCAGGCCCTGGAGGCGCGCCATGAACTCCTTCAAGCCGCTGGACTTGAACGCGAAGTGCTCGAGCGCGAGGTCGTTGCCTTGCGGCCCGACGTTCTCGACGCCATTGAGATGCACGGTCGGATGACCGTCCGCGTACAGCCACGCGCCGGGAAACGGGAAGTTGGGTCGCGCGCCCGACGGCATCGCCAGCACCCGGCCATACCAGTCGATCATTTCCTGGAGCCGATGGGTGCGCAGATTGACGTGATCGAGCTTACCGATGGGCATGATGTGTCACCGCTATTCTTGCACGAACGTGCAATCCGTCTACGACTGCCTACTGCCAAACCACAAACCCCATGCCACAGCCCGTTCCCGCCAACGAGCGGTAGCACGTCACGTACTCCGACCACGTGACGTTGAGGGCCTCGGCAGCGCCGGCCGTCGTGATCCAGTTGCGCATCTCGGAGTTGCCGGAGTTGAGCTTCTCGACCGGCACCGACGCCAACCAGGCCGCGTCCTTTTTCGTGCAGGCGGCAAGAAACGCGCGATCGAGCGCCTCGTCGACCGTGAAGTGGCTGAGGCCACCCGAGGCCAGTATACCGACGCGAGCGTCCGAGGGAAAACGCGCGACGGCCTGCGCGATCTCCTGCCCGAGGCGATAGCAGCGCTTCGGCCGCGGCTGGTTCGGCGGGAAGTAGGTGTTGAGCGCAACCGGCACGATCGGCGTGATCTTGTCCGGCATCAACCGGCGATGCACGAAGCCGAACGCGTGGCCTTCGCCATGCTCCTTAGCCAGGCGTCTGGAATGGCTGACCTCGAAGTCGTTGCCCATCAGGTGCTGGATGATGTGCAGCCCGAGCACCGCGTCGACGGGATACTCCTTTGCGCCTGCCGCCTCGTGATACTGCGAGCGCGCCTTGCGCCAGAACGCGGGCGCATCGGCCGGCATCTGGAGTTCACGGTTCTCGATCGTCTCGCCCCAATAGACGAGGATCGACGGCATATTGTCGTCGAAGAACTGCTCGTTCTGGTCGTCACCGATCACGATCAGGGTGTCGAGGCGGGCATCGGCGATCGATTGGGCAACGCGCGCGATGGCGGCGTTGCATTGGGCCGCCCGCTGCTCGAGCACCGGCTTTTCGATCTGGCTGGCGATGTCGGCCGGCGCGGTCGAAAGCAGATCGCCGTAGGTGCAAGGCCGGCCGTTCTTGTCCAGCAGCTTACGGCCCTTGGCGTCGATCTCCGCGTGCTTGGGATAGTCCTCCGGTGGGCTGGCCAACAGCGGGCTATGCGACGTACCGACGGCGAGCACGAGTTTGGCCATGAATGATTTCCTTGCCGGGTGGAATAAAGTGCTGCGATGACGTCTTGAAATGATGCGGGTGCAAAATGACGCTCGCCCCATCCATTGGCAAGACCACTGGCCATCACAGCTCTGCGATGTCCGATGCATGCGGGCGCAGCGCACCAGATTGCCGCAACGAGACCGCAACGAGACCGCTGGCCCAACCTCACCGGCGCACCTATGCTCACCGGTGCATGTCGTTTCCCACCATCCCCTACGAACTCGCACCCTATGCGCTGCTGACGCTCGTTGCAGGCTTCCTCGCCGGTTTGGCGCGGGGCTTCTCCGGGTTCGGCGCCGCCATGGTATTCGTGCCGATCGCCAGCGCGGTCCTGGGCCCCGTGGTCGCCACCCCCGTGCTATTGCTCGCGGACGCGGCGACCTCGTCACCCTTGATCTTGCGCGCCTTCCGCGACTGCCATTGGCCCGATGTCCGCCGCATCGGCGTAGGTGCGGCGGTCGGCTTCCCGATCGGCGCTCACATCCTGACGGCGACCGACCCCATCACGGTCCGCTGGGCCGTCACGATCCTGATCTTCCTGTCGCTCGCAGTGCTGGTGTCGGGCTGGCGTTACACGGGCCCCAAAAGCAGACCGGTCGCGGCCGGCGTCGGCTGCATCTCCGGCCTGATGAGCGGCCTTGCTCAGATCGGCGGCCCGCCGGTCGTTGTCTATTGGCTCAGCCACGAGATGGATACGGCACGGGTGCGGGCCAACCTGATCGCCTACTTCTTCTTCCTGATGAGCTTTGGATTACTGATTTTCGCCCTCAAAGGCCTGTTACCCGCCAAGGTGTTCTGGCTCGCCGCGGCTACGGCCCCCGGCTACGCTTTCGGCGTCGCGATCGGCACACGCATGTTCCCGCTGGCCTCGGCCGCGACCTTCCGCCGAATCGCCATCGCCCTGGTGGCGCTGGCTGCCATCGCGGGCAATCCCGCGCTCGACCCACTGCTGCGCGGCTCAGGGCGGTAAACCACGCGCCAAAGCCCGCAAATTGCGGGATACTCCGCTTGAAACATGGTACGTCAGCGCGTATCTGACGCCGTCAATTCAATCGCGCGCCCATCGAGCCGCGCCGCGGACCAAGAAGGACCAGGACTGTCATGGGCTACAAGGTTGCTGTTGTTGGCGCGACCGGCAACGTCGGGCGCGAAATGATGAACGTGCTCGCCGACCGCAAATTCCCGGCGAGCGAAGTCTTCGCGATTGCCTCGCGGCGCTCGATCGGGACCGAGGTCAGCTACGGCGATCGCGTTCTCAAGTGCCAGGACCTCGAGCACTTCGACTTCGCCAAGGCCGACATCTGCATGATGTCCGCGGGCTCGGCGGTCGCCAAGGAATGGGCGCTCAAAATCGGCGCCAAGGGCTGCGTCGTGATCGATAACTCGTCGTGCTGGCGCTACGACCAGGACGTGCCGCTGATCGTGCCGGAAGTGAACGGCGATGCGATCGGCGGCTTCACCAAGAAGAACATCATCGCCAACCCCAACTGCTCGACCGCGCAGATGGTCGTCGCGCTGAAGCCGTTGCACGATGCCGCCACCATCAAGCGGATCGTCGTCTCGACCTATCAATCCGTATCCGGCGCCGGCAAGGATGCGATGGACGAGTTGTGGGCGCAGACCAAGGGCAAGTACGTCCCCGGGCAGGAGTTCCCGGCCAAGAAGTTCCCCAAGGAGATCGCGTTCAACGTCATTCCTCAGATCGACGTCTTCATGGAGGACGGCTACACCAAAGAGGAATGGAAGATGCTGGTCGAGACCAAGAAGATCATGGGCTCAAAGATCAGGGTCTCCGCGACGTGCGTGCGCGTGCCGGTGTTCGTCGCCCACTCCGAGTCGGTCAACGTCGAGTTCGAGCGGCAGATGTCGGTGGCCGAGGCCCGCTCGATCCTGCGCGAGGCGCCGGGCGTGATGGTCGTCGACAAGCGCGAATCCGGCGGCTACGTGACGCCGATCGAGGCTGCCGGCGAGTACGCAACCTACGTATCGCGCATCCGCGAGGACGCAACCGTGGAATACGGCCTCGCGATGTGGATCGTCTCCGACAATCTGCTGAAGGGTGCGGCGCTCAACGCGGTCCAGATCGCCGAAGAGCTGATCGCGCGCAAGTTGATCAAGCCGAAGGTTGCCTGAAAAGCTTGCCTGATCAGTAAAGCCCCAGTTGCATGGCAACTGGGGCTGCTTGACTGCATCGGGAATCTGCGGCTGGCGTTAGCGGCCAACGGCAATCATGCACCTCAATCTCAACCGCGGCTGCCAGCCGGTGTCATCACGTTCAGCGAGCGCACGATCTTGTTCAGATCCTGCAGGAAACGCTCGCGCTCTTGCGATGTCAGCACCGAGAGCACCTTCTCGTCCACCTTGCGGGCAACCGGATCGGCGGCCCTGAGCACGCGATTGCCTTCGTCGGTCAGACGCACGGCGTAGGCGCGTGCATCTTCCTTGGTGCGGCGGCGTTGAACCAAGCCCTTCTTGATCATGCGCCGGATGATATCGGCGAGCGTGGAGCGGTCGACACCGGTACGCTCGACCAGATTGGTCTGGCTCAGGCCTTCGTTGTTGGCCACAGTCAGCAACACCGCGAACTGCCGCGGCGTCAACCCTGCGTCCGACATCTCTCCCTGGAAGATTTCACCGGCGCATTGGCCTGCCCGGTGCAACAGATGAATCGGCGAGCGTTCCAACCTGTCTGTGCTTTTGTCTTTTTCCTTGGCCATCTGGGGCAATTCTCATATCGGATCGAGTGGAATCTGCGGACCATTTCCAACGCTTACCGAAGGAATAGCCCAATGGGATTGACGCAGATCAAACGCCAGCAAAACCGCCCATCTATGGGGATCCGCGTCGGGATGCTTCCGAATCGAAGAAACTTCTACGCTACGTGCACACTGCTCGGCAAGGGAAAACAGTATCGCGAGTCAATGAACACAGGGTGATTCAATTCACCGCGTATGATGGCGGCGCGAACAGAGTTCTAACGGTCTCCGCCCGACGGAGACCACCGATGAACGCGCTGACCTTGTTCCAAGCCCTCGAAGCTATCCCGGATCATCGGACCAAGAAGGGCAGACGCTTT
>CAMDPA010000103.1 GCA_945903565.1 Devosia equisanguinis
GGCTGGGGTATCTTGGGTCATGGCGGTTGTGGCGTAGCGTTGATACGCGGCACTCTTCGTCTCGACACCGAATTGTTACGTGAATCTCGCCACTTGCACCACAACTGCCAACGATTTTCCAAGGTCTGGTGCATAATCCGGGCTAGCTCTCCGTCCGGGGCAGGAGCTACGGGTCTGACGGCGGGGCGCTAAGGCTCGATCATCGGCGCGCGGCTTCGATCGCGGGCCGTATTCGCTGCTCCAGCACCTGTTGGGTGAGTGCGCCGACGTGCTTCATCACGACGATGCCGTTGCCGTCGACCACGAATGTCTCGGGCATCCCGTAAACGCCCCACTCGATTGCTGCCCGGCCGCTGTCGTCAACGCCGACTGCCGCATAGGGATTGCCGTAGCGGCCGAGGAAGCGGCGGCCGCCGGGATCGGGGTCCTTGTAGTTGATGCCGACGATCCGGACACTCGCGCGGGATTTCAGTTCCAGCAGAAACGGGTGCTCCTGGACGCATGGCGCGCACCACGACGCGAAGAAGTTGATTACGGTCGGCGAGCCGCGCCGCAAATCCCCTGTCGCGAAACCAGGTACCGCCTCGTTACCCTCGCGCAGGCCAGCCAATGCCGGCAGCGTCATTTCCGGTGCGGGCTTGCCGATAAACGCAGATGGCAGTTTCGAGGGATCGCCCTTGCGTAGCGCCAACGCGAACATTCCCGCCACGAATGTAAACACGAGCAACGGGAGCAGCATCAAACGCCGCGATCGAGGCTTTGCGCTTGCCGTCGTGGGCGCAGTTTCGGTCCCGTCTATCATGTCGATCCCGATTTTAGTCTTGGGCTGAACGGCGGCGAACACCGCGAGCTTCGAGATCGGCCAGCCGTTTTTCATGGCGGCGGCCATCGAGCACGAGCCAGCCGATCAGCCCGCCGACGGCAAGCGCGACGGCGGCATACGACGCCCAGATGAATGCTGCGTGGGGTCCAAGGTTCATGACGCGATGTTCCTCAGCCTTCCGCCGTGGCGACGCGGGCAGCGCCGCTGTGGCGTTCGATTTCGGCCATGGTCAGGGCCTTCGCGCGCCGCCGCATGATTTCGTTGCGCATAGCCATCATATGCATGGCCGCGAACAGCACCGTGAACCCGGCCGCCATGACGAGTAGCGGCACCAGGATCGAGCTGTGTATCGCCGAGCCGCCGAGTTTCATCACGCTGGCTGGCTGATGCAGCGTGTTCCACCAGTCGACCGAGAACTTGATGACCGGGAGGATCGCGACGCCGACGAGGGCGAGGATCGCGGTGAGCTTGGCGGCCAGCGCTTCGTCGTCGATCGAGGAGCGCAGCGCCATCAGTCCGAGATAGAGGAAGAACAAGATCAGCACAGAGGTCAGGCGCGCGTCCCACACCCAATAGGCGCCCCACATCGGCTTGCCCCACAGCGAACCCGTGATCAGCGCGAGCGCGGTGAACGTGGCGCCGAGCGGGGCGGCGGCCTTGGCGGAGACATCGGCCAGCGGATGGCGGAACACGAGCAGCCCGAAGCTCGACGCTGCGACCAGCACGTAACCGCCCATCGCGAGCCACGCCGAGGGCACATGCACGAACATGATCTTGACGGTCTCGCCCTGCTGATAGTCCGGCGGGGCGCGGAAGAACGTCAGCCACAGCCCGTAGGCGAGCAGCACGCCGGCCGCGGTCCACAGCCATGGCAGAAGCCGGGCGGACAGGGCCATGAAGCGGGTCGGGTTGGCGAGCCGCTGAGTGATCGTGGGAGATGTCATGCGCCCTGATCTAAGGCTTCCCCGCGCCGAGTGCAATTCGGCTGGTCGTGCGCCCGCAGGTCGGTGCTGAGCGCTCTTCGCGCGAAGCCCGACATTCCCGCGTGTCGCGTCGGGCTTCGACCGGCGGAAAGGCCGGCCTCAGCGCCGACCTACGTCTACGGCTCACTTGTCGATCGTATAGCCGGATTCGGTGACGATGCCGGACCAGCGGGCGGTGTTGTTGCGCATGATCTCGGTCAGGTGTGCCGGTGTGCTGCCGGATGGGATCAGGCCGAGCCCTTCGAGGCGCTTGCGGACGCTATCATCCTTCAACGCTTCGGCCACGGCGGCGCTGATGCGGGAGACGGTGGCGGCAGGCGTTCCGGCGGGGGCCCACAGGCCGTACCAGGCTTCGCCTTCGAGATTGTAGCCGCTCTCGATCATGGTCGGCACGTCCGGCAGGAACGGCGAGCGCGTCTTGCTGGTGGTGGCGAGAATGCGGATCGTGCCGGCGCGATGTTGCTGAAGCGCATCGGCGACCGTGCCGATCGAGATCGGGATCTGACCGGCGACGAGATCGTTCATCGCCAACGCGCCGCCGCGATAAGGCAGCCGGCGCATATCGACGCCGATCAGCATGGAGAAGGCGACGCCGGTGAAATGCGGGATGGTGCCGACGCCGGGCAGGCCATAGGTGGCCTTGTCGGGATTGGCCCTGGCCCAGTCGGCCAGCGCCTTGACCGAGGTAAGGCCGGTGGTGTTGGCGACGGCGATGCAGAACTCGAATGCGGCCAGATGCGAGACCGGTTCGAAGTCCTTGAACGGATCGTAACCGGGCGCTTTGTGGACCAGCGCCATCAACCACATCGTCGGGCCGGTGGTGAGCAGTAGCGTGTCGCCATCGGGCGCGGCAGCCTTGACCGACTGGATGCCGATGCGGCCATCCGCGCCAGTGCGGTTTTCGACGATCACGGAGCGGTTGAGTGCCGGGGCCAGCCGTTCGGCGACGAGGCGGCTCAGCGCGTCGCCGCCGCCGCCCGCCGCGAACGGGAACACGATCTTGACCGGCGTGCTTGTAGCTTGAGCGACGAGCTGCGTTGAAAGTGCCGGGAGACCGGCTAAGGCCGTGGCGATGGAAATTATCGTCGAGCGTCGCGTCAGCATTGCAGGCCCTCCCTCACACTGTTCTTTTGCAGTCATGTTACGCGGCTGCGCGCGACATGCAATGCTGCGGGAAGTGGGTGGAACTGCGCTTACCCCCAAATTTCCATCCTCAAGCCTTTGGCGTCCAGGCTGGGTTCGGCTGGGAAGCGGCGGCCGTGGCCGATTGCGATGCGTGCGGCACTCCAGGCGCACACGGCGGCGTCCAGCAGATCGTCCGGGCCGACGTCGCGGGGGCGAAAGGCGGACATATCGCGCAGAAATTCGGGGTCGTATCCGGCTGCAGCAAGCAAGCGGCGGCGAAGGGCGAGGCCGGGTTCGTGGGGGCGCGACTTTACTTTCTTTGGCTCGTCGAGCGGGCGTTCGCCGTTGAGGGCCCAGAAGGCGACTTCGGGATGCGTTTCGTGAACACGCCTCTGCAAGTGCGGGCTCATCAGTGCGTCGATCTCGCGGATCTTCGGGAACAGGTTGAAGCACTGTTTGGAGACTTTACGCGGGGGGTCGGACGTTGCGAATGCGATGGCGCATGCGTCGCGATAGTCGGCTTGCATGACGGCGGCGCGCGACGGAACCGCGAAGATCGATGATTGGCGTGCGCCGAGATTGGCGCGGGCTTCGATGTCGGCGCGGCGGCCACCGATGTCTGCGATTTCCGGGAGGCCGATCGGCATGTCGACGCTGATGACGGCGGGCGATGGCTCCAGCGCGAGGACATCGGCGAACGAGGCGAGGAGTCGAATGGTTGCCGAGGAGGCGTCGTCGAGGTGGCGGATGACGACGATCCATCCGCCGGGGCAGCCGTCGACGCCCGCGACCCATTGCTTATTTGCCGTCATCGCTAACGACCTGCTCAACGCGTGCGGAAAATTTCGTCGAACACGCGGCGGTTGCGGCGATCTTCCTCGGTCGTGGGCGTCACGGGAATGATCTTGTGCTTGTCGAGCCGTGCGAAGAGATCGGGAGGGATTGGCGCCACGTCGCGACGAATCGGTGCACGGCCCCAGCGGGTGGTGCGCGTCTGCCCGTCCTGGCTCATCAGGAAGTCGATCGCGTAGAGCGCGGTTTTGGGGTGTGGCGCACGCACGGAAATGCCGAGTTGCTCGAAGAACAGCACTACCGGATCGAGCAGCCAGAAATCGGTTGGCGCGCCGGTCTCCTTCACGTTGGTCGTCAGCGAGATGTAGTTGTTTAGGGCGACCAAGTATTCACCGGCGGCGAGCTGGCGGGCGAGATTGAGGTGACCTTCGGTCAGCACGGGTTTCAGCGCCGCGCGAATTTCGGTCAGCAATTTGCGCGCTTGCGGTTCGCCGTAGTGCTGCATCATGCCCATCAGCCACTGCGAATCCGTCGTGTCGATGGCGCTGCGGCCGGTCCACTGCGGGCGCTCGAGGAAATCCTCGTAGCGCTTGGTCAACTCGTCCGCGCGCACGTTCTTGGTGTTGTAGGACGGTGCATTGTAGGTCGCGTGCAGCCCATACCAGCGCTTGTCCTTGTCCTTGGCGAAAGCGGGAAACGCCGCGGCCTCGACGGGCTCGAACGGGACCAGCATTTCCGGCGGAAGCCTGCCCGTGCCGGTCGACAGCATGACGTCCCAGGACTTTTGCTGCGCGCGATGTTCAATCGTCGCCTTTGAGATCAGATTGGTGTCGGAGCCGCGGACGTAGTTGACCTTGATGCCGGTGGTTTCCTCGAAGAAGCGCCAGACGGGCAACGCCTCCTGCTCGTTGATCGAGGAGTAGACAACCAGCGTGCCGCCTTCGGCTTTTGCGGCAGCCTCGGCATCGGGATTTCGCCAGGTGGGTTTGGGGGCCTGCGCCCAAGCGTTGTGATGCCAGGCGGGCAACGTTGCCCCGGCGGCTCCAGCTAGGCCTGAGATCAGGACGTCCCGACGCGTTCGGTTCATGAGCGTGCCCTCCGCAGTTTGGTTGCGGATAACTTGGGACGGCTGTGGCGGTGGGGTCAAGACGAACTCGTCGGCCGTTCAGCGCCGCAGGCGCATGCCGATGCGGACTTCGTCGGCGTCCCATTCGGGGGCGGGGGCGGGGGCGTTGGTGCGGAAGATCGCGTGCTGGTAGCGGCCATACAGGATCGCTTCGGGGCCGAGGTAGTATTCCAGGCCGAGGCCGAGGTCGGTTTGGTTCTCGGTGATGCCGATGCCCTGGAACGCCGTCGTGGCGTAGCTTGCGCTGGCCGTGCCGATCAATGGGCGCATGAACGCGTGGCGCAATTCGGCCTGATAGCGCTGGGTCAGACCGCCCGAGGAGAGCGGCGTGGAGGTTTCAACGATGTCGGCGCTGGCGCGGAGCAACAGTGTGGTGAGGGCGGAGGCGCGCCAGGCCATGTTGGCGTCGATGATGATGCCGTCGATGGCGGGAAGCCGCCGGTCGAGCGGTGTCTGCAGGCCGTAGCCGATGCTCGCTTCGCCGCGCAGGATCTGTCCGGTATTGCCGAAACCAACGCCCACGCGCATGCGGACGCCGTCGGAATCGCGGCGGATGCCGTCGGCTGCGGGGGCTTCGAAGCGGCGCTGGTTGGTGGCGGTCTCGACGAAGCCGATGAGTGTCGGCTTGAACGTCCAGGAAAAGCGGGCGGCTTCTTCGGTCCCAATGAGGTTGCGGTCGCGGTTGCTGCTGGCGGCGACGAGGCCGTCCTGGGCCGCGTCTTCGTAGGTGCGGCTCTGGACCACGCCGCGCAACTGGATGGCGAGACGGTTGAAGCGGTGATCGAAAGTCAGACGCCCTTCGTCGGTAACGACATCCGCGCGCGTGCCGCCGCGCAGGCGGTTCTCCAGCGTGCCACGTGTTTCCTGGGCGACGTCGCGCAATGCGCTGGCCGCGAGCGTCGTTCGCCGGGTTACGTCGAGGCGGGCGCGCGCTTCAAGTGTGTAGGCGCGGTCGTCCTCCTTGGGGAACTCGTCGAGGAACGTGAAACCGCCGGTGGCGCGCAGCTCGAAGGCGTGGACGCGCCAGTTCGACGCCGCGCGCAGTGTCGGCCGCACTTCGAGCGCTGAATCCGAGCGCGCTGGTTTTGTCTTGAACAGGTTCGACAGCCAGGCCGCGCCGAGATCGACCGAGGGGAAAATCGTGAAGGTGCCGACGCGAATGCCGCGGGGCTCCCATGGTTCGAGGCGGAACAGGCGGGAGGTCCGGCGATCGTCGAGCGGTGTCGGCTCGATGGTGAAAGCCTGGGGATCATTGCCGGCGGGTGGCCGCGCGAAGGCGTCGGCGTCCTCCGGCTGTCGCGAGTCCCAGCTTACGGGATCGGCGCCGTCGGGATTGCGGTAGTCCTCCGGTTCGTCGATCACGCCGTCGGCGGGCTGTTGGGGTTCGAGCTCCGGTTCGAGAATGCCATCGCGTACGGCGGGGCGAAGGCCGGTCGGGGCGGGATCCACCTCGGGTTCGGCTACGCCGGTCGGTGTTTCCTCGACGGGGAGTGCGTCGCCGGCTGGTAGGCCGATTCGCGCGCGATTGGTTGGCGGGGGTGTTTCGGCTTCGACGGGTGCCACGGGAGGTGCGACGCGGGGGGCCGTGCGCGGTCTGAGGCGGGGCAATGGACCGTCGTCGCTGATCGCAGGCCGCAGGGTTTGCGCGGTGGCTGGCGCGCAGTCCAGCGCGGACCCGGCCGCCAGGATGGCAGCACCGGCGATGGACCTGGCGATATGGCGCTGGCCGTTCAAGCGAACGCTCTCCGGGGGAGAAGGGGGCGAATCAGTCGACGCGCGAGGCACACGTGGGGAACGCTAGGCTTGGCGGGTTAACGAGGTGTTGAGACCGTGACGCGCCGGCACAGCATCGGTTGGTCAAACGGCTGCGGAGCGCCTATTCTGGCTGTGACCTATTCAACCCTCTCGCAATGAAACGAGGTCCGCATGTTCAAGATTTATGGCCGCCAGAATTCACTCAACGTTCGCAAGGTGTTGTGGATGTGCGGAGAGATCGGTCTTGATTACGAGCGCGAGGACTGGGGGCGGGATCACAGGCCGACGTCCGAGCAACCGTTCATGAACGTGAGCATTTTTGGCGTCGTGCCGGTGGTTGACGACGACGGCTTCATTCTGCGCGAGAGCAATACGATCGTGCGCTATCTCGCCACCAAGTACGGCCGCGCGGACCTCTATCCGACGGAACCGCGGGCGCGCGCGCTGGTCGAGCAATGGATGGACTACGGCAATACCGATCTGGGCAATGGGATGCGGCCGGTGTTTCAAGGCATGGTGATGGGGATCAAGCCGCACGGTTTGCCTGAAGTGGTCGCGTGGGGCGCGGCGGACTGGAACAAGCAGATGGGACGCATCGATACGCACTTGAAGGGCGCGGGGCCCTATCTCGCGGGGGCGGGGTTCACGGTCGGCGATATCCCGGCGGGGTTGATGGTGCATCGCTGGATGACCATCGATTTCGACAAGCCCAAGCTGCCGGCGCTCGAGGCCTACTATAAGCGCCTGTGCGAACGGCCTGCGTTTCAGGCGCACGGCTGTAACGGCATGCCGTGATGGTCGCGCCGCAGTATCGCCGCATTGCGCGCCGAAGCTCTATTGGAAGCTGTGGGTGGGGACCGCAGGCGAAGCTAAGTGAGGGGAGCATGCGTAAGGGCGTTTTTGCCCTCGCGGCTTCGGCCATCGCCCTGTTTGCAGGGCCGGTCGTCGCGCAGGGCGTTTGTGTCGAGTGCAAGGGACCGGAGCGCGGCTATCGCTGCAACGTGAAGGAAGCGGAGCGTGCACAGCAGTTTCGCGGCGGGCAGCGTGCGCTCGAGTTTTTGTGCATCAGCGAGATCGCTCGCGTTGGTGGCCACCAGAGTTGCCGCGTTAGCACAGCATATGCTGGCCCGTGCATCGGCCAGCCTCATGAAATCGATGTGGCGCAGCTGGGTAAGGACAACGTGGCCGGCGGCAGACCGCCAGGCGCAGAAGCCGGTGCGCCGGAAGCGCAAGCGGGAGCGGCGGTTGGGCCGTCCAATCCGCCGGCGAAGGGGCCTGTGAAGAAGGGGCCACCGGAAACGCTGGAGGAGCTTGCACGGGAGACCGTGGCCAAGTCCAAGGCACAGTTGTCGAATGCCGACGAAGGGGTCAAGAAGGCGGGCAGCGCCGTTGGTGGCGCCGTCAAGCAGACCTGGGACTGCCTCGCATCGCTGTTTATGCGTTGCTGAGTGCGGGGCGGCAGATCCGCTCAGTGCACCGACAACCACGTCCGGGCGAGACGCTGGGCCTGCGCGATCTCTGATTTCGACATCTCGGCCGAGAGTTCGAGACGATAGCGCTTGGCTTCGTCGTTGCCGCGCAGCGCTGCAAGGTTGAACCACTTGTGCGCGGAGATGAAGTCCCGTTCGACCTCACGTCCGCTCACATACATTAGACCCAGCTCGAACAACGCGTCCGGCGCGCCACCCTCGGCGGCGAACTCCACGATATCGCGCGACGTACCTTCAAATCTCGCCATCTGATTCTCAACTCCCGGAAATATCCGATTCCCACTGGTGCGACGACAATTGCGCTGCCATCCGCTTATCCAAAGATGTCAGTGGGCCGATTAAAAAGAGTAAATCGCGAAGCGAAAATCGACGAATTGCAATGATTTATGAGTGAATGATGCCGGACTATCCGTGCCGGAATGAAGCATTCGTCACAACTGGGGGCAGAAGCCCAGGATTGATCAACCTTCGTTCAACTTTGCTCAGCGTTATCGGGCTGCGTGCGCGAAGCCGGCAGGATGGCGCTGCGGGCTGTGGATAACGCGCATTTCGCAGGCGTATGTGGCGGTCGGGGTGTCGCCAGATGTGCGCGAATCACGGCGATCTGTAGACAAATATCCTTGTGCACAGATTTCGGGATCCACGTCGTATGGACGCAAGAAAAGCACGTCTGCTGGCTACGACTTCTGCATGGGCGCTGATTGCAGCGTTCGGCGCGGGCCGCGCCACGCACCATGAGTAAGCCAGGCCCAGCAGGGGGATGCCGCGCTCGGGCGAGCAGGGCGCTTCGGTGGTGCCGCGCGAGGTGTCGGGCACCGCCGTCAGGTCCTATCGGAAGGTTCGGGACGTCAGGTCCATTTCGCCGGCCGAAGAGCAGCCGCGCCGGATTGCTGCTCCAGCCGCACCGCCCGCAGCCGAGGCGCTTCCGCCGGTCAGGCAGGCCGAGCCCGTAGCGCCGGCTCCGGCATCGGCATCGGCGGGCGCGCCGACCCGAGCTGCCGAACCGGTCCCGCCGCCGAAGGCACCTCAGCCGAACACTTCGCCAACGGCGGTTGCTCCCGAGCTGCCGACGGCTCCGGTTCCGCCGCGGCAGGTCAGTCCGGCGTCGCCTCAGCGCGTCGAGCAGCCGGCCGTCAGGCGAGAGCCGTTGCCCGAGCCGCCCGAGAGCGATCCCGCGGCCCCGCTTCCGGAGACTTTTACTGCTCCGCCTAACCGGGCGAGCATCACGCCGACGATGCGATCGGGTGGCGGCATCGTCACTGGGGCGGCAAAAACGGGGCCCAACAACGGGCGGGCCGTGTCGCAGCCTTCAGACCTGCAGCAGACCGTGCCGGTCGCTTTGCCGGGTATGAACTCGCGTGAGTTGGCGGGTATCCAGCACGTCAGCGAGGCGCGTAAGTTACTGGAGCGCGGGCGGATCATCGAAGCGCGCGCGGCGCTGGAAAGCGCGATCAGCTTTGTGCCTTCGGTCGCGTTGCACGAGTTGGGCCGGACCTACGATCCCTACTACCTCGGCCTACTGCCAAGCATCGATGAGGGTTCCGAGCCGCGCAGGGCAGCGACGTTCTATCAAGAAGCGATCGTTTATGGATCGCCGACCGCGGGGATCGATCTCAACCGGCTGAAGGCGAGCCATCAGGCGCTGCGCTGAGCCTGCAGGTTTGCCTTTCGATTGAGCGTGGAGCTGCCATAAGCCATGCTTGGGCGGTTCAGGCGGCTGCCGTGCGCCATGCGCATGCGCCGCGCTCATTAAGCTGATGACCGGGCATGTCGTCGTCGTTAATCTGGCGCGCGACGATGCGGGCGCGACACCCGCTCAAACGGCAACAAGCTTCACGGTAAGGAGAGGAAAACCATGATCGAGCTGCACACCTGGGGAACGACCAACGGCCGGCGGCCCATCATCATGCTGGAAGAGCTCGGCATGCCCTACAAGCTGGTGCCCGTCGACATCAAGAGCGGCGCCAACAAGACCCCGGGGCATCTTGCGATCAGTCCCTACGGCAAGATCCCGGCGCTGGTCGATACCGATGCCGGCGGCAAGCGGGCAACGCTGTTCGAGTCCACCGCGATGCTGCTCTATCTCGCCGAGAAGACCGGCAAGCTGGCGGGCTCCACGCCGGTCGAGCGGGCCGATGTCACCAAGTGGTTCATCTTCGGGGTGGCAAACATCCTGCCGACGTTCGCTACGATGCGGCAGCACAAGGAGCTGGAGGAGATCGCGGTCAAGCAGCTCGACGTGTTGGAGAGCCGGCTCGGCGAGAGCGACTATCTGGCCGGGGCCTATTCGATTGCGGATATCGCCGTCATCACCAGGCTCGAGGCCTTCGCCGACCACGAGTGGTTGAAGACGCGGCCCAACGTCAAGCGCTGGATCGGTGCGGTCAAGGGCCGGCCGGCGGTCAAGAAGGCGCTGGAGATGAAGATCGGCTGAGTAATTGCGCGCTCCCTGTTTCTTTTTGCGAAACAGGGAGCGTATTTCCTGAAGGAGTTCGTCGATGTCGTCCGCCCCCGCCAAGCCAGCCGGCAATACGTCCTGGCCAAACATTCGCCACCGGCTCGACGAAAGCGCGCCGTTCAACGGCATGCGTGACACGCCGTATTATCGCGACGCGGTTTACGAGCAGTTTTCCAAGGCAGAGTATGCGCGGCGCTACGCATTGCTGCGCGCCAAGATGCGCGACCTGAAGCTCGACGTTGCGATCGTGCCGGGCGGGCCGAGCCACTGGAGCTGGGGCGGCGGCATGCTCTGGTTGACGGGGCATTGGGAGTGGCACGCGCTCGCCTGCTACGTCGTTGTGCCGCTCGAGGGCGAGCCGACGATGGTTTACTCGATGGGCGGCACGCACTGCGAGGCGACGCGGCGTGAGGTTTCGGCGGCACTGAGCGATGTGCGCAACAGCCGTGGTGGCAAGTACGCCGAGGTGATGGTCGAGCGCATCAAGGAACTGGGCCTCGAAAAAGGGCGTATAGGCTTCCTAGAGATCGATCCGCGGCACAAGGATCATCTACCGATCAACCAGTTCAACGTGTTCAAGAAGGAATTGCCGCAGGCCGAGTTGGTGCTCACTCACGGCATCATGCATGAGCTGCTGTCGATCCACTCCAAGGAGGAGTTGGATTGCGTGAGGAAGGCCGGCAAGCTGTGCGAAGCGGCGATGGCGGCGATGACCAAGGCGGCAGAGCCCGGCGCGACGGAGATCGACCTCAAGGCGGCCGCCGCCTATGCGATCTTGAAGGGTGGCGGCGACGTCGACTTCCTGATCATCGGCTCGACGTCGATGAAGGACCCCGCGATGGTGTTCGGAAATCCGCGCCCGTCGATGCGGAAGCTGACGAAGGACGACATCATTCTGATGGAGCTGGCGTGCGGGTATCGGGGCTACTCTGCCCAGATCGGTCAGCCGATCTGCGTTGGACCGCCTCCGGCGGACGTGCAGAAGTTCTGGGACGATATCGCCAAGCCCGGCTATCTCAAGATGATCGCTGAGGTGAAGCCGGGCGCGCCGGTCGAGAACTTGCGTATCGCGGGTGATTTCTTCCGCGAGAAGGGGGTGCAGTCGCGGCCGATCCACGCGCACGGCATCGATATCATCACGGATGGGCCGCACGTGTTCAAGGAAGGCGTGCATGCCGAACCGTTCGAGCGCATCCTGAAGCCCGGGATGGTGCTGATGCCGGAGCCGAACCCGATCACGGCGGACGGTTCGCTGGGTATGTTCGTGGGCCATACGTTTATCGTGACGGACACGGGTCACGAGTGCGTGGACAACTGGCCGATCGAGCTGACAGTGGCGCGGCCGTAAGGGCCCCAAGGAAAAGCAAATGAACGTTCTTCTGATCGGCTCCGGCGGGCGCGAGGATGCGCTGGCGTGGGCGATTTCGGCGAGCCCGATGCTCGATACGTTGTACGCGGCGCCGGGAAATCCGGGCATTGGTGAGCAGGCGACGTGCGTTGGCTTGGACGTGACGGACCATGCCGCAGTTGTTGCGTTCTGTCGCGAGAAGAACATCGGCCTCGTGGTGATCGGGCCGGAGGCGCCGCTCGTGGCTGGTCTTGCGGACGATCTGGGGAAGGCCGGCATCAAGGCGTTCGGGCCGAGCAAGGCGGCAGCACAGCTCGAGGGGTCCAAAGGGTTCACCAAGGATCTATGCCGCGAGGCTGGCATCCCGACGGCGGCCTATCGGCGTTTCACGGATGCAGCGAGTGCCAAGGGTTACGCTGCGGCGCATGCACTGCCGATCGTCGTGAAGGCGGACGGATTGGCGGCGGGCAAGGGCGTGGTGATCGCGGAGACGCTCGCGGAGGCCAACGACGCCATCGACGCGTGTTTTGCGGGATCGTTCGGAAGTGCGGGTGCGGAGATCGTGATCGAGGAGTTCATGGAGGGGGAAGAGGCCAGTTTCTTCGCCCTCGTCGATGGCCGCCATGCCTTGGCGCTTGCCACCGCGCAGGATCACAAGCGCGTTTTCGACGGCGACAAGGGGCCGAATACGGGCGGCATGGGTGCCTACTCACCCGCCGCGATCGTGACGCCGGAGATCACGCAGCGCGTGATGGCGGAGATCATCGAGCCGACGGTGCGGGCGATGGCGGCGCGGGGCATGCCCTATGTCGGGGTGCTGTATGCGGGGCTCATTCTGACGAAGGACGGGCCCAAGCTGATCGAGTACAACGCGCGGTTTGGCGATCCTGAGTGTCAGGTGCTGATGATACGGTTGCGCTCCGATCTGTTGACCGCGCTGATCGCGACCTGCGACGGCGTGCTCGATACCTTCGATCTTCGCTGGTACGACGACGTAGCGCTCACGGTCGTGATGGCCGCCGACGGCTATCCGGCAACGCCGCAGAAGGGCACCGAGATCAAAGGGCTCGAGCGCGCGAGCGCGCTCGAGGGCGTCGAGATCTTTCATGCGGGAACGCGGCGCGATGGTGATCGGCTGATCGCGGACGGTGGGCGCGTGTTGAACGTCACGGCGCGAGGGCGGACGGTCGCGGAGGCGCGGGAGCGGGCCTACGCCGCGGTCAGGCAGATCGACTGGCCGGGCGGCTTTTGCCGCTCCGATATCGGCTGGCGGGCGCTGCAGCGTGAGCAGTCAGGCGCGAAATAACCTGCTGCTCCGCCACCGCATGGCGCGGTATCAATGACGCTTGCCCGTTGTGCGGCGGACCAGCTTGTAGACCGCAGCCGGCGGGGCGTTGCGGAATGTGCTGGCGATGCGCGTCGCGGTGAGATCCAGTTCGCGCATGACGTCGCGGGGGAACGGAGTGGTGAACCCATAGGTCACCTGATACAGCGCAGCCTTCGGGGCCATGACCTCGAACACGGCGCTCAGAATGGCCATCGCCTCGTCGGGCTTGAGAAGCAGGAACGGTACGCCGCTTACGACCGCGCCAACCTTCTTGCCGCCGAACAAATCGCGCTTCACAAGATCCGCGGCGTTCATGCAGTGGACGTGAACGCCGGGAAACTCGCGCTGCAGCCGAGTGCAGAACTCGCTGTTGGTTTCCACCAGCGTCAGATCGCCCGGCGCGACGCCGCGCGCCAGAATCGCACGTGTGAAGGCGCCGGTTCCCGGGCCGAGCTCAAGCACAGGCGCATGGCCCGGCTCGATCTCTTGCGTCATCAGGTTCGAAGCGACAGGGCCTGAAGGAACGAGCGAGCCCACTTCTTTGGGGTTGCGGAAGTACTGGAACATGAAAGTCAGGTGCTCGCGCACCGAGGCAACTTTATCTGCTTCCAATTGCATGCGATTCGTACGCCCCATCGTTTTCCCCTCGAAGCATGCCAGCAATCGTCCCGTATCCGGTAGCTCCGCCTAAGCTCCGAATCCAATTCTTTTAGCCCACGACCCTCGGCAATGCCATCTGACGACAGTACTAGTACAAGCCGCTTGCATACCTATCCCCTTGGCTCAGGTCGTCCTCTGAACTGACCCGTACCATCTACAACGCCTCGTCTCGTCGACCAGCATCCGCATCGTCCGCGGCGGGTGCGTGACGAGCTGCTCGAACACCCGCGCGGCGATCCGGCCGATGC
>CAMDPA010000104.1 GCA_945903565.1 Devosia equisanguinis
CGCGCCTCGAACTCGGCGGCGGTCTTGGGAAAATCCCGCCACAGATCATCCGACTTATGCTGTGTCATGGCGCCAACTCCTGGTTGTCGCCGGTAGACCATGCAATTGCGCTGAATTTGAGGGACCTGAGGCAAGGGGATAGGTATGCATAGCCCCTCCTAACGTGGCACACCACTGGCATAGTTTAGGCGCTAGCGCTGACGCGGGAATGTGGTTATAAGGCCGTTCATCTCAGGGGGCGCATATCGCGTTGGCCCATGGTTTGGCTCGCCCGGCGACGGCCCTTAATGGCACGCCGGGTGTTTGTTGTTCCAGGGCGAACTGGCGCATTCCCATTGTCGCAATCATCGAGCCCGCCCAACGGCAAAGCCCGAGCGGACCGCATTATCCGGAGACACGACCATGGCCGTACCGAGAGGCAAAGTATCGCGTATGAAGCGCGGCTTCCGGCGTTCGCACGACGCATTGAAGGCGCAGGCCTACGTCGAGGACAAGAAGAGCGGCGAGCGCCGCCGTCCCCATCACATCGACCCAAAGACCGGCATGTACAACGGCCGCCAGATTCTCGAGCCGAAGTCCGAGGCTTGAGCGGGTCGATCCACGGATTGCATCTAGCGTATACCGTCGCTTTGACGACACAGCTTGGCGTCACAGTTCGATGCTAAGCTGGTAGCGCCAGCCACTTCGCCTAAGCCCGGAGCCCACCCATGTCCTTCAAAGCCATCCCGCTGATCGTGATCGCCTTCATCATGTACAATGCGGTGGTTCTGGTGGGCGGGGTGGACGCGGTCGCCATGCTGAAGAAGGAAGTGCTGCCGATCCCCTTGATGACAACGACGCTGTGGCTGACGTGGGGAGACCTGCTCATCCTGCTCACCATGGGTCTGCTGTTCGTCGAGTTGATGAAGGCAACCCATACGTCGTCGGCATCGCTGCTCGACCACGGCTTGTCGATGCTGGTGTTCGTCGCCTGCCTCGTCGAGTTCCTGCTGGTGAAGTCGGCCGGGACTTCGGTGTTCTTCTTCATCGTCGTCGCAACGCTGATCGACGTGATGGCAGGCTATACCATCGGTATCCGCGTTGCTCGCCGCGACTTGTCGATCGGCAACGAAGGCTGAACGATCTCAATCGCGCGGCCTTGGCCGTTTGCCACTCTGTCTGGCCGGGGCCGCAGTACGACTGCATGAGCCCCGATGCCACGCGCGTTGTGCCGTGACTGTTGCGAGTTCACGGAGCCCGAAGCCGGTCGCTGCGGCTTCTGTGGCGGCACCCGCCTGCGCGAGCACATCGAACTGGAAGCGCTCGGCCTCGCACACATCGACTGCGATGCGTTCTATGCCTCGATCGAAAAGCGCGACAATCCCCGGCTGCGCGACGAGCCGCTGATCGTCGGCCATCCCGGCGGACGCGGCGTCGTGACGACCGCCTGCTATATCGCACGGCGGTATGGGGTGCGCTCGGCGATGCCGATGTTCCAGGCCCTCGAACGCTGCCCGCACGCCACGGTGATCCCGCCTGAAATGGCCAAGTACCGCAATGTGAGCGCGGACATCCGCGCCATCTTCCAAGCTGCGACCGAGATGATCGAACCCGTCTCACTCGACGAGGCCTATCTCGATTTGTCGCCGGAAAATCTGCTCGGCGACGTCCCGGCGGCGCAAGCGCTGGCGTTGATTGCGCGGCGCGTCGAACGCGACGTCGGCATCACCGTTTCGATCGGGCTGTCGGCCAACAAGTTTCTGGCCAAACTTGCCTCAGAGATGGAAAAGCCCCGCGGCTACTCCGTGATCGGACAGAGCGAAGCGCGAGCCCTGCTGGCGGCGATGCCGGTCGGCAAGATCAACGGCGTGGGCTCCGTGATGGCGCGTCGCCTGGAGGACGCGGGCATCAACACGATCGGTGACCTGCAGGGGACCAGCGAGGCGCAACTGGTTGCACGGTTCGGGCGGTTTGGTCGCCGTCTGGCGCGCTACGCTCAAGGCGAGGATGACCGCGAGGTGACGGCGCGGCGCGCGGCCAAGAGCGTGTCCGCCGAGACGACGTTCCGTCACAACACCGCTTCGGCCGCGGAACTGATCGAGGTGGCGCGCCCCTTATGCGATCGCGTCGCGGGGCAACTGCTGCGCAAGGGCATGGCCGGGGGAACCGTCGTTGTGAAACTCAAGACGGCTGATTTCCGCATTGTCACCCGCAATCGCCAGCTCGCCCATCCCACCCAGCGCGCCGACGTGTTGTTCGAAGCCGCCGCCCCGCTGATCAAGCGCGAAGCCGACGGCCGTAGCTTTCGGCTGCTCGGCATCGGTGTGGATCAGTTACTGCCGGCGACGATTGCCGACCCGCCGGACCTTTTTGGCAAGCTGTGAGGGCGCAGGGTCCTTCTCCCGCGCATAGGCCTCTATTTCATAGGGGTTTTGCCGATCCCCGTAGCGCGCCAACCAGCAGAGATAGCGCAGCGAAAACACCACCGCGCCGTCGCGTTCGATCTGTTCAATGTGGATCATTTCGTGCCGGCGCAGGATTTCGTCGTCGAAATGCTCACGGAGTGCGTAGATGCGCCGCCATGGCATGGTGATCGCGGCAGCACCGAGCAGATGCAGCGTAGGGCGCCAGAAAACGCCGGCCTGCACGAAAATTGCGCGATCCCGTCTCGCGACGATCATGACGCCTTCGCCATCTCGAAGCCCTGGTATTCTTTATCCGTCAGTGAGCGGATCGCTGGCGCCACCTCGCTCGCGAAACGGCGGATGTTGCGCTCCGTCAAATCGCCGGGAAGCGTGCCGAACTGCAGCAGCGCGAGGAACTCTTGGAAGCCGAGCTCGCGGTGGCAGCGCGCGATCTCGCGGCGCACGGTGTCGGGACTGCCGACAATGATCACACCACGCTCGATCAAGGTCTCGATCTTCACCCCGCCGGTGTTGGACTTCTTGTGCTGGATGACCTTTTGCAGCGACGCCGTCGACATATAGCCGGGCGGGAAGAACATCAGTTCCGAGACTTTCGGCAGGAACACGTTGAACAGAGCTTCCATGTGCGGACGCGCTTCCGCAACCGCCTTTTCGTCGGTCTCCCCGACATAGACCGGTGCGCCCCAGCCGATGCGATCTGAATTCGCGGTGTAGCCGAACTTCGTCTGAGCGATCTCGCGATAGAGATTGAGATACCGCGCCACGGATTCGCGCGGCGAGTAGTTCTGCAGATAGACATACTTCCGGTCGGGATGCGCCGCCCACTCGATCGTCTCGAGGCTGCCCATCGACGGGCACCAGATCGGTGGATGCGGCTTCTGGAACGGGCGTGGCCATACGTTCACATATTCGAAGTGAAAGTGCTTGCCCTCGAACGCGAACGGGCCCGGCTCCGTCCATGCGCGCACGACCAGATCGTGCGCCTCCTGGTGCCGCTCCAGGCTGTGAACGGGGTTTGCGCCGAACGAGAAGTATTCCGAACCGACGCCACGCACGAACCCGGTGATCAGGCGGCCCCCGGTTATGCAGTCGATCATCGCGTGCTCTTCGGCCAGCGTCAGCGGGTTTTCGCGCAGACAGAACGCGTTGCCGAGAATGGCGATACGGGCATTCTTGGTGCGGCGGGACAGCGCCGACGCGGTTACCACAGGCGATGGCATTAGGCCGTATGCGGTCTGGTGATGCTCGTTGACCGCGACACCGTCAAGGCCGACTTCGACTGCCAACTCGAGTTCGTCGAGATAGCGGTTGTAGAGGACGTGCCCCTTCACCGGATCGAAGTGCGAGTTGGGCAGCACTACCCACACGCTGCGATAATGATCCTTCACGGACAGATCGAGGTCCGCGTAAGGCATCAGGTGGAACATCATCACTTTCATGCGGCAATCGCTCCTGGGGTCAGACCTCTAGCCCAAAACGTCTCGTTCGCTCGCCTGCCGTTCGACTCAGGGGTCTGACCCCAATTCACGATCGCGACACTCAACCCGCCAGAAACCCGTTGATCGCCATCAGCGTCTCGTCCATCCGCTCGACGTGCGGCAGGTGCCCGGCCTTATCGATCATCGCCAGGCGCGAACCGGGAATAGCGCGCTGGAACGCCTCAGCATGAACCGGCGCGAAGATACGGTCCTGCTTGCCCCACACGATCAGCGCCGGCACATCCACGCGGTGCAGCCAGCGCTCCAGGCGCGGATTGTGGAAGCGAGGATTCCATCCAAACCGCGCCGAAGCCACGCGATTGGCGATCGCCATCTCTTGATACTTCGCGGCCCCCGCACGCTCCGCCGCCGCCTCACCCATCGCCTTGTCGGCGTAGGCGAGGCGCGCCTGCTCGTCCGGATCGATCATGAAGATGTCGGCCTTGGATGCGCCCTTCACATGAATTCCAGCCGATGCGATCAGCGTGAGTGATGCGATCCGCTGCGTCGCCCGCACCGCCATTTCAAGGCCGATCCAGCCCCCGAGCGAATGCCCCGCGACATGCACGCGCTCGAGCTTCAGCACCTTGAGCAGATCGAGATAGAGGTAGGCGAGGTCGGAGACATCGTCCATCCAGCCGGGAATCGGCGTGTCGCCGAAGCCCGGATGCTCCGGCACGATCACCTCGTAGCGCGTCGCCAGCTTGTCGACGATGGCAGGCCATTCGAACAGGCCATCCGTGCCGTGCAGCCACAGCAGCGGCTGTCCCTTCCCCGTGCGGCGGAGGGTGAGGCTGCAGTCGCGCAGCGTGAGCGTTTGGGTGGTGGTGGGCATGACTGGGCTCGTGTTTGTGTCGGTAGATTGGCGCGATTGTTCAGGTTAAAATGATACTCGGCGACGCTAGACGACCTTGCAACCCAATCGCGCGATATCTCTATCGACGGTCGCCAGTGGAACATCGAGATCGATTGCCTGCGCAGCCAGCATGCGGTCGAACGGATCGCGATGGATAAGATCGAGTGTGCCGGCGCGCTCCGCCTGCGCAAGCGTTAGATAGAGCGGCTGCAATCCCGAACGCATAACCAGTGCATCAATGTCCGGCAGCAAGGGTGCCGCACTTGGCCATTTGCCGAGCTTTACCTTGATCGCGATCTCCCAGCCCGATACGGCGCTGACGAATACCGGTTCGGAGGACTTTTTCAGCAATGCGCGATGCGTCGTGCTGAGGAGCGGAGAGTCGACTGTCCACCAGACGAACACATGGGTGTCCAACAGCACGCTCACGGCGACCCCTCGCCGGACAGCCAAGCAAGCTCTTCCGGCGTCAGTGGCGCGAAAAGTTCTTCGTTGGATATCTGCACTCGATCTTTCATTAAACCCGGAATACGTGTCGGATATGGAGGTGCAAGGCCTGCTGATCTTGTCGGCGTCAAGCGCACGTTTCCATGTTTGGGATCGCTGATGCAGACGTCCTCGCCACGCGCGGCACGCTCAATCAGCTCTTCCAGGCGCTCTTTCGCCTCGGACAGCGCAATATTCTCCATGACCTATTCCCTTCCGGACGGCAGCCGGCTGACGCGGGGGGCCTCCACTATGCCACCCCTATTCCTTCTTATAAAGCCCCAGCCGCTTCAGCAGTGGCTCCCACACCGCCCGTTCACCGTCGAGAACTTTGGCGAACTCGGCTGGCGTGTTGCCGACCGGGCGGTAGTAGACCCGCAGGATCTTCTCGCGCACGGCGGGGATCGCGATCACCGCGGCGGTTTCGCTGTAGATGCGGTCGACGATCGCCTTGGGCGTGGCCGACGGCACAAACCAGCCGACATAGGCATCGACAGGCAATTCCGGCATGCCGGCCTCGGCCGTGGTCGGCAGGTCCGGCAACGTCGGCCAACGCTCAGACGACGTCAGCGCCATGCCGGTCACGGTGCCGGCCTGAATGTGCTCCGCGATGAGGCCGACCGCAATCGTCGACACCTGTACGTCGCCCGACAACAGCGCCTGCACCGTCTCCGGCGTCGAGCGGAACGGGACGTGCACCATCTTGGAGCCGGCGAGAAATGCCGCCATCTCCATCGACAGATGCCCCGTCGTGCCGACCCCGACCGAGGCGAACGTATACTTGCCGGGGTTCTGCTTCATCAGCACGCTGAACTCCTTCAGCGACTTCACGCCGAGCTTGTTGCTCGCCACCATTGCCGACGGCGTCGTGGCGACGATCGTGACGGGTGTAAGATCCTTGATCGGATCGAACGGCATCTTCGCCATCATCATCGGATTGGTGACGAGAGGCGAATAAATCGCGCCGCCGATCACCGAGCCGTCCGGCGTCGACTTGGCCGCCTGGTCCATCGAGATGTTTCCACCCGCACCGGGCTTGTTCTCGACGATGAACGTCTTGCCCGTCCTGGCCTGCAGTGCCTCCGCCGTCACCCGCGCCAGCAGATCGACACCCGAGCCCGGCCCGAACCCTATCGTGATGACCGTCTTCTCCTTCGGCCACTCCTGCGCCGTGGCAGCACCGGCAGCAAGGCATGCCGCGGCAATGCTCAATGTCAGCGTGATCGACTTCTTCATTGTGTATCCTCCCTCATTTCTGGTGCGCAACGGTAGGGGACCAACCCAGCGGGTCTGACCCCGTCTTCCGACTGCCACGATCGTGGAAAAAGTTTGCGCTGACATCGCGAGATAGCGACGCCTCACCTGCTGCTATGGTGTCAGACCCGGAGGGTCTGACACCACCGCTCACCCATACGTCTTCATGACGTGCCGCGCGATCACGGTCCGCATTACTTCGCTCGCACCTTCCGTGATGCGATAGCTGCGCTGCTGCCGCCACATCTTCTCGATCGGCAGGTCGGTGGTCAGGCCGATGCCGCCGTGCACCTGCATGCAATTGTCGATCGCCTTGAACGCCATCTCGTCGCAGAAATACTTGGCGTGATAGGCCTCCACCCGCGCTTCCTGGCCTTCCTCGATCATCGACGCGGCGCGGTAGACGAGCAGCTTGCCGACATCGAGGTTCATAAACATATCGCCGAGCATCCATTGGATGCCCTGGCGGTCGGCAAGTGGCCGTCCGAACGTCGCGCGCTGATGCGAATAGCTCGTCGCCATTTCCAACGCGCGCTCGGCCACACCCAACGCACGCGCGCCGTGCTTGACGCGACCATGCCCGAGCCAGCCCTGCGCCAGTTTGAAGCCCTCGCCCTCGTTGCCGACCATCTGGTGGGCGGGCACGCGCACGTTGTCGAGAATGATCTCCCAGGGCCGGTCGCCCATCATCGTCTCGTATTGCGCGCCTAGCTTCACGCCCGGCGTATTCATGTCGACGAGGAAGCACGAGATGCCGCCGCGCGAGCCCTTGGCGCGATCCGTTGCCACCATCAACTGCATGAAGTCGGCCTTGCCCGCGCCGGTGATGAAACGCTTCACACCGTTGATGACATAATCGTCGCCATCCTTCACCGCGGTCGTGCGCATCGAACCCGGATCGGAACCGGCGTCGGGCTCGGTCTGCGCGAAGCAGCATTCCTTCTTGCCCTCGAGCACCGGCAACAGGTAGCGCTCGCGCATCTTCCCGCGCAGTTGGTAGAGAATGCCGCGCGCGCTCGGCCCGGTGATGTGATCGCCGCGAGCCGGAATGGAGACCGTGCGGCCGAGCTCCGTCCAAACGATCGACTTGGCGAGCAGGCCGAGCCCCGCGCCGCCGTACTCCTCGGGAACGTCGAGCATCCACACGCCGAGATCCTTCATGCCCTTCTCGAAGCGGGCCTTGAATTCCGGTTTCAACTCGTTGCCGGCCATCGAGTCCCGCTCGTGCGGGATCATCTCGGTATCGACGTAGCGCCGCAGGTTGCGCTGAAGGAGTTGGAGTTCTTCTGGCAGGGTGAAGGACATGGTCATGTGTGGCTGGTTTCCTCGTAGGTTGGGTCAAGCGAAGCGCGACCCAACAAGTTCTGTGGTGCCGTGAATTGTTGGGTCGCGCTCCGCTACGCTGCGCTTGACCCAACCTACCAAGAATCTATTCCGCCGCCACCTTCGGTCGTTCGAAGCCGCGGTATTCCTTATCTGACAGCGCCTTCAACGCCGGTAGCACCTCGGCCGCGAACAGGCGGATGTTTTTCTCCGCGAGATTGCCGGGCATCGTTCCGAATTGCAGCAGCGTCAGGAACTCCTGGAAGCCCATCTTGTGGTGCGCCTCGGTCAGCTTGCGGCGCACGGTGTCGGGGCTGCCGATGATCACGATCCCCTTCTCGATCAGGCCTTCGACCGTCGCTTTTTCGTACTTCGCGGCGGGCTTATGCGCGAGGATGTTCTTGAGCGAGGCGTTCGACATGTAACCCGGCGGGAAGAACATCATCTCCGAGACCTTCGGCAGGAACACGTTGAACATCGCCTCGATGTGCGGGCGCGCCTCGTTGATCGCCTGCTCGTCGGTGTCGGCGACGTAAACCGGCGCGCACCAGCCGATGCGGTCGGAGTTGGCGGTGTAGCCGTACTTTGTCTCCGCCGTGCTGCGATAAAGATCGAGATAGCGCTGCACCGACGGCATCGGCGAGTAGGTCTGCAGGTACACGTACTTGCGATCCGGATGCGCCGCCCACTCGACGGTTTCAAGGCTACCCTGGCTCGGGCACCAGATCGGCGGATGCGGCTTTTGGAACGGGCGCGGCCACACGTTCACGTATTCGAAGTGGAAGTGCTTCCCCTCGAACGCGAACGGGCCAGGCCGCGTCCACGCCTGCACCACCAGATCGTGCGCTTCCTGATGACGCTCCAAGCTCCAGACTGGATTGGCGCCGGTGGAGAAATATTCCGCGCCCACACCGCGCACGAAACCCGTGATCAGCCGGCCGCCCGTGATGCAGTCGATCATCGCGTGTTCTTCGGCCAGCGTCAGCGGGTTTTCGCGCAGGCAGAACGCATTGCCCAGGATCGCGATCTTCGCCGTCTTCACGCGCCGTGACAGGGCCGACGCCGTGACCACCGGCGAGGGCATGATGCCGTACGCGTTTTGATGGTGCTCGTTGACGCACACGCCATCGAAACCGAGCTCAGCCGCAAGCTCCAGCTCGTCGAGGTAGCGATTATAGAGATGGTGCCCCTTGACCGGATCGAATTCGGTGTTGGGTAGCACCACCCACACGCTGCGATAGTTGTCCTTCACGGCCAGATCGAGGTCCGCGTAGGGCATCAGGTGGAAGCTCATCACGCGCATGGCGTTCGACCTCGGCTCGGGGGTGGCGTGAAACGTCGTTTCGCATGATAAGGTGGGACTGCGAGCGGGGCAATGAGGGGCGAACGGCGAAGGTTGGATAAGGCCAGAGCCGGGCTGCCAATCTACCGATGGGCCTGCAACCAAGCGCATCTCATGCGGGGGCCGAACATGGCGATCGAAATCAAGCTCACGACCACCTCAATGCCCACGCAACGTTCGGTCCTCAACGTCGGCGGTGGCACCAAGGCGATTGCGATACCCGACCGCTTCAAGGGCTGGGTGCATCATCTGCTGGACATCGATCCGCGCGGCAAGCCGGACGTAGTATGTGACGCGCGACTGCTCGAAACGTTGCAAGGCGGTGTCTATGACGCCGTCTATTGCTCTCACAATCTCGAGCATTATTTCGCCCACGACGTACCCAAGGTGCTGCGTGGATTCCATCACGTGCTCAAACCCGATGGCTTCATCGAGGTTCGGGTACCCGATTTGAAGTCGGTGATGGAGTTCGCCGTCGCAAACCAGCTTGATCTTACCGACAAGCTCTACGATTCTGGCCGCGGGCCAATCATGGTGCGGGATGTGATTTATGGCTTTGGCAAGGAGATCGAGGAGTCCGGACAAGACTTCTACGCCTACAAGACCGGCTTCAGCCCCAAGACGCTGGCTCGGGCAATCGCTACCGCGAAATTCGAGCACCTCGTCATGATGGGCGGCCGGTTCGAGCTGCGAGCTTACGGTTTCAAGGTCGAGCCGTCGAAAGCCTGGTTGACCGAACTTGGTCTCACCGCCTCGCCGCCCCCTGGCAGGACCTGAATCTTGTCGGTTGGGTTAGCGCTTTGGCGCGTAACCCAACAGGGCTTGCACAACTTCATGTTGGGTTACGTCTGGTCGGCCAATGCCGGGGCTGCCCAACCCAACCTACGAGGGTAACTACATGCTGAAAGAACTTCACTTCAAAGGCGAGGCCGTGGTCATCACCGGCGGCGGGGCGGGCATCGGGCAGGCCTGCGCGGAAGCCTTGGCGGAGTTGGGGGCATCGATCGTCGTTGCCGGCCGCACGGAAGCCACACTCAAGACCACCGAGGCCAAAGTGCGCGCGCTGGGGCGCGACTGCCTGACTGTCGTCACGGACGTCTCGAAAGAGGATCAGGTCGCAGCACTGGCGCAAGCAGTTCAGGCGCGCTTTGGCGGCGTGAAGGCGATCGTCAACAACGCCGGAACCAACTACCGCTCGCCGATTGCTGAGCTCGGCACCGAGAAGTGGCGCGAGATCATGGGCGTCAATCTCGACAGCGTGTTCTTCATGTGCCGCGCGTTCATTCCGCTACTTTTGAAGGCCGAGCGCCCGTCGATCCTCAACGTCGCCTCCTCGTTCGGCGTGATCGGTAATCCGCAGATGCCCGTCTATTGCGCGACCAAGGGTGCGATGGTGAACCTCACCCGGCAACTCGCCATCGACTACGGGCCTCAGGGGTTGCGTGTGAACTCGGTCTGCCCCGGACCGACATTGTCGCCGCGCGTGAAAGGCTATCTCGATGCCGGGCAAACCAGCCGCGCCAAGCTGGAGGAACAGGTAAAGCTCGGCCGCCTCGCCGAATGCAGCGAGATCGCCAACGTCGCCGCGTTCCTGGTTTCCGACGCGGCCTCGTTCGTCAATGGCGCGACGGTCGTGGTCGATGGCGGCCAAACGATCCATTGAGGCAATTCATCGAGTTTAACGTCTCCTACCCCTCAAAACCCTTCCCGCGCGCCAGCATGTCGGCGGTGCCAAGAACGCGGTTGAGTTCCTCGAAATCGAGCATCCGGTCGCGGACGGGCTGAGAAGTGCCGTGCTCCACCACAGCGCGGTAGAGATCGCGCATCGCCGGCACGATCATGCGCACAACCGTGCCGGGGAAGATCACGATCTGGTAGCCCATCGCGGCCAACTCCGACGCTGGCTTCACAGGTGTCTTGCCGCCTTCGACCATGTTGGCGAGCAACGGTAGCCGCCGGTCGAGCGCCTGGGGTATGCGGGCCAATTCGTCGCCCGAGCCTGGGGCTTCGACGAACAGGATGTCGGCGCCGCAGTCGGCGTAAAGCTGCGCGCGGGCAATCGCGGCATCGAAACCTTCGACGGCGATGGCATCGGTGCGGGCAACGATCAGGGTTTCCGGTGAGGCCCGCGCAGCGACGGCAGCGCGGATCTTGGCGGCCATTTCGGCCGCGGGGATCAAGCGCTTTTCGGCGAGATGGCCGCAGCGCTTGGGAAAGCTCTGGTCTTCGAGCTGGATCGCGGTGGCACCCGCACGTTCGAACAGGCGCACTGTTCGCTCGACGTTGAGTGCATTACCGTAGCCGGTATCGGCGTCCACGATCAGCGGTGTCGTGACCCGGTCGCGAACGAGCGTGATGGTGTCGGCTACCTCGCTCGCCGTGACGAGACCGATATCGGGGCGACCGAGCCGCGTGTAGGCGATGGCCGCGCCGGAGAGATAGAGCGCATCCGCGCCGGCGCTGGTTGCCAGCGAAGCCGTCAGCGCATCGTAGACGCCTGGCGCGACGATGAGCTTGCCAGATGTGAGCGTCTGTTTGAGCGACATCTGAACCTATAGCGCTTCGACGTGCTCCACCATTCGCTTGCGCATTGCAGCGTCCGGGAGGCGGCCCATGCCGGCCTTGAGGTTGTCGGTCATGTACTGCGGCTTGTCGGTGCCGGGTATCACTGCCGTGATGGCGGGATGGCCAAGCAACCACTTGAGCGCGAACTGCGCCCAGCTCGTGGCGTCGATCTCCTTGGCGAAATCGGGCAGCGGCTTGCCGGCGACCTTCTGGAAGAACTTGCCGCGTCCGAACGGCAGGTTGGTCAGGATCGCAGCGCCGGCATCGGCGGCGGCGGGGATCAGCCGGTCCTCGGAATTGCGGTCGACCATCGAATAGTCGATCTGGAAGAACTCCGGTTTTTCCTTCTTGAGGCAGGCTTCCACAGCGGCGTAGTCGCGATCGAACGACGAGGTGATGCCGACGTACCGGCACAGACCCTGCTTCTTCCAATCGCGCAACTGGCTGATGCTCTGGTTGCCATCACGCACATTGTGGAGCTGCATGAGATCGACCTTGTCGACCCGCATTTTCTTGAACGACGCCTGCATCTCGGCCGTCGTCCCGGCGGCATCATTGACGCGAACCTTGCCGGCAAGGAACAGCTTACTGCGCAGGCCAGTCAGCGCGAACAGCTCGCCGAGCGTCTGCTCCGCTTTGCCGTAGGACGGCGCAGTGTCGACGAGCGTACCACCGCCGGCGATCAGCGTTTTCAGAACCTCGGCGCGCTCGTCGAGTTTGGCCTTGTCGTTCTCGAAGTCGAGGATGATCGCGGTGCCGATGCCGACGACCGGCAATAGCTCGCCCGATGTCGGAATTTTGCGTGCCTGCAGTGACGTTGCCTGTGCCCATGCGGGCAGCCCCGGTAGTGCGGTTGCGAGACCTGCGACAGCGCTGCCCGCAAGCACGGTGCGGCGGCTCGGATCCTTGTGCTCGAACGACATTCACACTCTCCTTTTATCGGCGATATCGGGCTCGGCTGCCGAGCGCTTTTCTTGTGTTCGGCCGAGCGCCAGGGCAAGGCCGAGCCAAGCCAGCGCCACCGGAACGGTCATCCAGGCGATGCTCGACATGCTCATGCCAAGCCCGCGCAAGGCCGTAAACGCCCAGCTCCATATCACGTCGCCGCCACGGAACAATGCGGCGTCGATCAAGTTTTTCGCCTTGTAGCGCTCTTGGCGATCGACCGCGGTGAACAAGATCTCGCGGGCGGGATTGGAGATTGCGAAGTTAGCGGTGCGCTGCAGCGCCTGGAACGCGATCACGACTGCGAGCAGGGGGGCGAACGCGAGCGCCGAAAAGCCGATCGCGAACACCAGCGGTAGCATGGCGGCGGCGGGTCCTGCGCCCAGCCACTTGATGAACCGCCCGGTGATCACGAGCTGCAGGGCCAGAGTCATCAGGCTGGCGGCAAGATCCATCGTGGCGAAGATCTGCGTGCGCACGGCCGGATCGGTGGACGCGTTGCGCACGACGTCCTGCTGCATGAAGTAGAGGAACGTGCCGGCCAGCGACAGCAGCAGCACCCAGAGGCCAATACCGGCAAGATAGGGCGAGCGCAGGATCAGCTTGAACCCGTCGAGCATGCCGCCGCCGATCGCGCGGTCGTCGGCATCCCCGGTGGATGCCGCTGTGCTCGCGTCCGTCACGCGGAACGCTCGCGCGGTGCGCTCCAGGAAGAACGCGCAGATAATCGCGATCTCCAGCATTGCGGCGGCGACGAGCAGCAGGTTCGTCGGTCCGATCAGACCGGCCAACGACACCGTGATCGAGGATCCCAACATCGTGCCGGCGGTGCCGCCCGCCGCGATGAACCCGAACAGCCTCTTGCCCTGCTCACTGCGATACAGGTCCGTCATGAACGACCAGAACACCGAGACGGCGAACAGGTTGAACACGCTGACCCAGACGAAGAACACCTGCGCCGTCAGTGCGCGCTCCCAGCCCGACAGCAGCACGGCCCAGAACGCCAGCAGGTTCAGCACGAAGAAATGGTAGACCAGCGGGATGAATTTGCTGCGCGGCAGCCGCACGATCGCCATTGCATAGAGCGGGGAGGCGACGATCATGGCGAAGAACGTTGCGGTGAACAGCCACTGCAGATTATCGCGACCCGCCGCGATGCCCATCTCGTCTCGCAACGGGCGCAGGATGAAATACGACGCGAGTAGAAAGAAGAAATACGCGAACGACCACAGCACGGCCTTCAGCTCGCCCTCGCGCGTGCCCGCAAGCCGTGCAATCCATCCCCCGGTGGCCATGTCAGTAGCTTTTGGACTTGTCTGGTTTTGATAGCACACGACTTGGCCGCTTCGGCGGGTTCGGATGATCATCGGCGGAAGCAGGGGACGCCGATGATGTCGAGAGAGGCGCGAGCCGTCAGGCGGCGCACCTCTTGGCTTTGC
>CAMDPA010000105.1 GCA_945903565.1 Devosia equisanguinis
CCGCGCCTCGAACTCGGCGGCGGTCTTGGGAAAATCCCGCCACAGATCATCCGACTTATGCTGTGTCATGGCGCCAACTCCTGGTTGTCGCCGGTAGACCATACAATTGCGCTGAATTTGAGGGACCTGAGGCAAGGGGATAGGTATGATAGATTGGCGTATCTGCGAAGCACTGGAGAGGTTCGTCATGAAAACGACGTTGATGGCTTTGGGCTTGCTCGCCGCGATGGCGGTTCCGGCGCTGGCATACTGCATCTTCTGCTAAGCAGACTTTCGTTGGAAGACCAACGAATGCCTGCTTATAATCTTTTGACTAAGCAGAGTTTTATCGCAAAACCGGATGGCCACTTTTGCGAACTCTGCTTAGGCCGGATGCGTTGTATCTGACGTGTGGAAGCCCAGTTCAGCGACTGGGCTTTTTGCGTTGCATATGGACCTCGCCGCCTTCGGCGATGAACGAGTGAGGATGAGCATGACGACGACCGGCGGTCATTCGACCGAGTCAAACACCTGGCACGGCACGACGATCCTCACGGTTCGTAAGGGCGGCCGGGTGGTGATTGCGGGCGACGGGCAGGTCAGCCTCGGCGCTACGATCATCAAGGCCAACGCGCGCAAGGTTCGCGCGATCGGCCGTGGCGATGTGATCGGCGGTTTCGCGGGGGCGACGGCGGATGCGTTCACGCTGTTCGAGCGGCTGGAAGGAAAGCTCGAGCAGTATCCGGGACAGCTCACCAGGGCGTGTGTGGAACTCGCAAAAGACTGGCGCACGGATCGTTATCTGCGGCGGCTGGAAGCGATGATGCTGGTCGCGGACGCGCAAGTGACGCTGGTGCTGACAGGCACGGGCGACGTGCTGGAGCCGGAGAGCGACGTGATGGGCATCGGCTCGGGCGGCATGTATGCGCTGGCGGCGGCGCGGGCCTTGATCGACCAGCCGCTCGACGCGGAGGCGATCGCGCGCAAGGCGATGGGGATCGCAGCGGAGATCTGCGTTTATACGAACACCAATCTCGTGGTGGAGAGTCTGGCGAGCGGGCGGTAGGCGGGATAAGCATCGGCCGGACGCTGGCCGGGCGGCGGGGACTCATCGGTATCTGGTACTACGCCAAGCCCGCCACCACATTGCGGCTCATATTCCTGACGATGCTGATCGGCTCGACCCTCGGGCTGAAGATGGCGCCGGAAGGCTGACAGGACACAACATGACCAACTTCTCCCCGCGCGAGATCGTCTCCGAGCTCGACCGTTACATCGTCGGCCAGGGCGATGCCAAGCGCGCGGTCGCGATCGCGCTGCGCAACCGCTGGCGGCGGCAGCAGCTCGTCGGCGATCTGAAGGAGGAGGTGCTGCCCAAGAATATCCTGATGATCGGGCCGACCGGCGTCGGCAAGACCGAGATCTCGCGGCGGCTCGCCAAGCTCGCGGGTGCGCCGTTCATCAAGGTGGAAGCGACCAAGTTCACCGAGGTCGGTTATGTCGGCCGCGATGTCGAGAGTATCATTCGCGATCTCATCGAGGTCGGCCGTGCGCAGGTGCGGGAGATCAAGCGCAAGGAAGTGCGGGCGCGGGCGGAGAAGGCGGCGGAGGAGCGTGTGCTCGATGCTCTCGTCGGTGCCAGCTCCTCGCCGGCCACGCGTGAGAGTTTCCGGCGGCGGCTGCGGGGCAACGAGCTGAACGACAAGGAAATCGAGATCCAGGTGGCGGAGGCGGGCGGTGGGATGCCGATGTTCGACATTCCCGGTCAGCCCGGCGCGTCGATGGGCATGATCAACATCCAGGACATTCTCGGCAAGGCGCTCGGCGGTGGCCGGCAGAAGGCGCGGCGCGTCACGGTCAAGGACAGCTACGAGTTCCTGATCGCGGAGGAGAGCGACAAGCTGATCGATCAGGACCAGATCACGCAGGAGGCGATGCGGGCGGTCGAAAATAACGGCATCGTGTTCCTCGACGAGATCGACAAGATCTGCTCGCGCGGGGAAGCCGGCCGCAGCGGGGCAGAAGTATCGCGCGATGGTGTGCAGCGCGATCTGCTGCCGCTGATCGAGGGCACGACGGTCGCGACGAAATACGGGCCGATCAAGACGGACCACATCCTGTTCATCGCGTCCGGCGCGTTCCATATCGCCAAGCCGTCGGACTTGTTGCCGGAGCTGCAGGGGCGATTGCCAATCCGGGTCGAGCTGAAGGCGCTGACGCGCGACGACATGCGCCGCATTCTGACCGAGCCGGAAGCGAGCCTGCTCAAGCAGTACGTGGCGCTGATGGCGACCGAGGGCGTCAACCTCGACATCAAGGATGACGCCATCGATGCGCTGGCGGATATCGCGGTGCAGGTGAACGGCAGTGTCGAGAACATCGGGGCGCGGCGGCTGCAGACCGTGATGGAGCGGGTGCTCGACGAGATTTCGTTCGAGGCTTCGGATCGCAACGGCGAGACGATCGTGATCGATGCGGCCTACGTCGAAAAGCACATCGGCGATCTCGCGCGGAACACGGACCTGAGCAAGTTCATCCTTTGAGGTGGTGGAGCGCTGCTCCGACCTCTCGCATATGAACTGTCGGGCATCGCGCGAAGGGCGCTCAGCGCCGACCTACGGGATCAATCGTAGACCGTCTCGCTGTAGTGGGCCGGGTCGACGGCGGCTTCGATCACGGTCGGGCCTGACGCCGCGAACGCCTTGCGCAACTCGCGTTCGAGGCTGGCGGGATCGCGCACGCCGATGGCGGGCACGCCGAAATAGTGCTCGGGCGGGGCCTGATCGGTCGGCGGCAAGGTCGGCGTGCCGTAGTGGGGAAAGTCGCGCTTTTCCTGCTTCACCTTGATAAGGCTCAGCCAGCGGTCGTCGAGCACCACCACCGGCAGCGCGAGGCCGAGCCGGCGCGCCACGGTCAGCTCGCCGCACGTCATCTGGAAGCAACCGTCGCCCAGCACGCACACCACCGGCAGATCGGGCCGCGCGATCTTCGCCGCCAGGGCCGCGGGAAGGCCGAAGCCCATCGACGACCAGCCGTTGGTGATCAGGAACGTGCGCGGGGCATGCGCGGCCCACTGGCTGCCGATCTGATGCGTATGCGCGCCGACATCGAAGGCCAGCACGCCGTTGCGCGGCAGCACGCGACGCACGACATCGATGGCCTGATGCGGCGAGAAGCGTGGCGTCTCCGGGCGCAGGGAACGCTGGAACGTATCGCGATGCGTCTTGATCTCGGCGGCCGTCCAGGTGTTGCGCATCGCCGGCAACGCCGCCAGCCGCGCGAACGAGCTGTCGAGATCGCCTGTGACAGTATCGGCGACCTGCACCGACGCATCGACGTCCGGTTTCTCGATGCCGATGTCGAGTACCGGCACATTGCCGATCCATGCTTCGTATTCGACCTCGATGGTGTCGTAGCCGAGCGCGACGATCAGATCGGCGCTTCGCAGCAGCTTGCGCTGCACCTGACGCCGCGACCGCTCGATGCAGCCGATCGACAACGGATGATCCTCGTCGATCAATCCCTTGGCCATCGTCGACGTCGCGAACGGCAGGCCGTGCCGGTCGATCACCGCCTGGATCAGGCTGGGGTCGCGCATGCGCATGGCGTTGGTGCCGATCACCGCCACCGGACGCTTGGCGGCGGCGATCAGCTTGGCGGCGCGCGCGATCGCATCGTCGGGCGCGGCCGGAAGCGGCGTGGGCGCACGCAACGCAGGCGCTGACTCCGTCGCGGGGGCCACGGCGACATCCTCCGGCAAGTCGAGATGCACGGGGCCCTGCGGCTCGGTCATCGCGATGCGCAGCGCCTCGGCCAGCGTCTCGGCGATCTTGCCCTTCTCGAGCCGCAGCGTGGCTTTGGTGATCGGCTTGAACAGCGTGTGATGGTCGATCCACATCTGGATGCGCCGGCCGAGCTGGGCCTCGTTCAGCGTGCAGGTGATGGCGATCATCGGCGAGCGGTCGAGCCAGGCGTTGCCGACGCCGGTCGCGAGGTTGGTGGCGCCGGGACCCAGCGTCGCGATGCACAGGCCGGGCTTGCCCGTAATGCGCGCGGTGACATCGGCGGCGAACCCGGCCGAGCCTTCGTGCGCGGTCAGAACGAACTCGATGCCACCGGTGCGCATCGCCTCCATCAGCGGCAGCACATTGCCGCTCGGCACGCCGAAGCCGTGCGTGATGCCGGCGGCCTTCAGGGTGGCGACGATCAGGTCTGCGTTGTTCATGATGGCTTCCAAAGTGGAGGGAAGGCTTGCTCGGTCGACGATGGCAGGAAAAGCGCCATCGAGCCCGGTGGCAGCACAGTCACTTGCAATTCGCAAAAGGTTGCGCAAACATCAAGCATCCAAGCAATCTTAATCGACGATCACCGCATTCAAAACAAGAACTGTCCACCGGCGTTCAGGCCGCTTGGCCTGATCCGCCGTGATGCGGTGTTCCGCCACAACCGAGGTGAACCACATGGCAACCAGGCTTCGTCATATCGCGATCATCGTTCCCGATCCGGAGGCATCCGCGAAATTCTTCGAGGAAGCGTTCGGCATGACGCGTGCGGGCAGTGCACGGCGCGGCATCTACATGACCGACGGCACCATGAACGTGGCACTACTGGGCAAGGAAAACGACAAGGAGGAGATCGGCCTCTATCACTTCGGCATGTGGGTCGACGACCTCGACGAGTCCGAGAAGAAGGTGATGAAGGCGGGCGGCAAGTACCTCGCCGGCAAGCCGACCTCGCCGAACTCCTACTACGAGGCCAAGTACCAGGACCCGCTCGGCATCGTGTTCGATCTGACCCACACCGGCTGGAAGGGCGCGGTGAAGGAAGTCGAACCCGTGAAGTCTTGAAGCGCCCTTTTCGTAGGCTGGGTCAAGCACTTGCGCGACCCAGCAATCCACGATGCACCGAGAATGCTGGGTCGCGCTACGCTTGACCCAGCCTACGGCCTACCATTCAACACTTTCGATCGAGAACATGCCCTCAAGCGCTCCCGTCATCATCATCGGCGCTGGCCCGGTCGGGTTGTGCCTCGCGTTGGCGCTCGCCAAGGCCGATATCAAGGTCACGATCGTCGAGACCTTGAAGGAGGAGAACTTCCTCGAGCAGGTGCCGCGCGCGGGCACCAACCACGCCTCCACACTCGAGCTCTACGACAGCATCGGCCTCTACGAGAGGCTCGAGCCGCGCGGCATCATCGCGCCGAAGTTCCACTACTGGGAACGCAAAGGCTGGCAGCGGATCGCGGAGTTCGATCACAGCGTTCTGAAGAACGACACGCGCTTTCCCTATGCCTTGCAGTGCGAGCGCATCAAGATCGTCGAGGAAGGGCTGAAGCTCGCCAGGACGAAGCCGAACATCGATGTCAGGCTTGGTACGACGTTCGAAAGCTTCGAACACAACGCCAGTGGCGTCAAAGCCACCGTCGTCAACGAAGCCGGCGAGCGCGAGACGATTGCCGGCAGCTATCTCGTCAGCGCGGAGGGCGCGCGCTCGATCGTGCGCAAGGACCTCGACATCGAGTTCGAGGGCTTCACCGAGACCGAGCGCACGCTCAACATCGAGGTGTCCTACGAATTCCGCGACCACGGCTTCGCGGAGCGGAACTACATTTCCGACCCCGTACAGTGGTCGAACTTGTTTCACTGGAAGGGGCCCGCCGACCGCTGGCGCGTGCACTTCCCCACCAAGCCGCACGAAACCGAGGAAGCGATACTGGCGGAGGACAATCTTCATCGCCTGCTGCGCGACTACCTCGACTACAAGACCGGCTACATCATCCGCGGCAGCAATCTCTATACGGTGCACCAGCGGGTCGCGAAGAAGTTCCGGGTCGGGCGCTGCATCCTGGTCGGCGACTCGGCGCACATCAACAGCCCGATCGGCGCGATGGGGCTCAATTCAGGCGTCCACGACGCTTTCAACCTCGCGGGCAAGCTGACCGCCATATTTCGCGGCGAGGCGGACGAGAGCGTGCTTGACCGCTACGAGCGCCAGCGCCGCCACGTCGCGCTGTCGCACACCCAGGCGGATACGATGCAGAACAAGCGGCGGCTCGCGGAGCAGGACCCTGCCGTTCGCAAGAAGAATCAGGACGACTTGCGGCGCACGTCCGAGGATCCGGTCGCCGCACGCAAGTTCCTGCTCAGGACATCGCTGCTCGACGGCCTGCGCGAGGCGGAGGCGATTGCATGAATTGATGGGGTCAGACCCCATACGCGCACCGTTTGGCAGTTAGGAGCAATAACCTCCCCACTGCGTCCCCGGACGAGCGATCCGACCGATAGGTCGGAGCGTGAAGATCCGGGGTCTTCACCCCTCTCAGAAGGGTCAAGATCCCGGATAGCCTCGCTTCACTCGGCTTCCGGGAACGCAGACGGGAAGGGAAGTAGCTCAAAGTCAGCGCATATGGGGTCAGACCCCAGGCCCAAACGGGCGCGAAACGAGCGAAGCGTACCGGCCCTGGGGTCTGACCCCGTCTGGACCGTTGGGGAGGGAGTCCAATGCTGCGTCGACTGTTCTGTGCGATTGCCCTGCTGTCGCTAGCCCCGCCGCTGCTCGCTCAGCAATCCTCCCCTGACGCCGCCTGGCCCAATCGCAACATCAAGCTGATCGTACCGTTCGCGGCGGGCTCCAGCTCTGACGCGGTGGCGCGCATCGTCGGGCAGCGGCTGGGCGAGCGGCTCGGACAGGTTCTGGTCATCGAGAACCGTGTCGGTGCGAGCGGTAATCTCGGCACGGAGGGCATCGCCCGCTCGGAGCCGGACGGCTATACGATCGGCCTTGCCAACACCAGCACCCACGCGGTGGCGCCGACGTTGTCACCCAACCTGCGCTACGATCCGATCAAAGACTTCACGATGATCTCGATGCTGGGGGATTCCCCGTTCGCGATCCTGATCTATCCGGGCATGCAGGCGAAGACGATGCGCGAGCTTATCGATCTCGCGAAGGCCAAGCCGCGCAGCCTCAACTACGCATCCGCCGGCCCGGCCAGCATGTCTCATCTGGCTGGGGCGCTGCTCGAGAAGACCGCCGATGTGGCGATGACGCACGTGCCCTATCGCGGGACGGGGCAGTCGATCATGGATCTGATCTCCGGCCGCATCGAGATCGTTTTCGCCACGCTGCCGCCGAGCCTGCAGCTCTACCGGGAGGGCAAGGTAAGCGCGGTCGCCGTCACCGGACCCAAACGTAGCGATTCGATGAAGGACGTGCCGACGGTCGCGGAGATCGGCTACCCCGGATACTCGGCCACGCTATGGCAGGCGTTCATCGCACCCGCCGGTCTGCCTGTCGCCATCGCCAAACGCCTGACCGCGGAGACGACCGCCACGCTCAGCGAACCCGCCATGCGCAAGCTGCTCGAAGCGCAGGGCGTCGAACCCGAGGCCTCGACGCCGGAGAAACGTGCCAAACGCATTCGCGACGACATCGAGAAGTGGCGCGCGGTGATTCGAGGTGCGAATATCTCCATGCCGAAGCAATAAGAGCAGGACCTCCCACCGATGCCGAAAGCCGCCGCGCAGCGCCCCTCCGTCCGCGCACCCGTCTATGGCGGCAAGCTGATGGTCGTCACCGGCCACGCGGCGGCATCGCTGGCAGCGCTCGACGCGCATCGGCGTGGCGGCAACGTGATCGATGCGGCGATTGCGGCATCGGCTACGCTGTGCGTTACGGTCGGGCAAGCGACGACGATCGGCGGCGACTGCTTCGTGCTCTATCACGAGGCGGCGACCGGGAAGACGCACGCGCTCAATGCCTCCGGTGTCGCACCAACGGGCGCCACGCCCGATCGTTTCCGCGACGGCATGAAGGTGCATGGACCGCTCGCTGCCGTCGTGCCCGGCCTTGTGCGCGGCTGGGAAGCGCTGCACGGCACGTTCGGAAAGCTCAAGTGGGGCGAGCTGTTCGGCGACGCCATCGCCGCCGCCGAAGGCTATCCGATCTCCTACATCCTGGGATCCCGCCTGCCGGAGGACGCGGCCGATCTCGCGACTGACCCGGGTTGTGCCGGCGTCTATGTGCCGGGCGGAAAACATCTGCATCTGGGCGATACGCTGCGTCAGCCGGCACTTGCGAAATCGCTGCGCGAGATTGCCGAGCAAGGCCCCGATACCTTCTACAAGGGCCGTATCGCGCGCGACATTTCAGCCGCCTTCGAGCGTGCGGGCGGCCTTCTCACCGCCGCCGATCTCGCCGCCTACAAGCCGATGTGGGTGGAGCCGATGTCGACGGACTATCGCGGGCACCGCGTATCCGTGATGCCGCCGAACTCCTGCGGTGGACTTCTGCTGATGCAGCTCGACGGGCTCTCGGCCTTGACCAGCGAGGAGCTGACCGCCGATCCCGCGCGCCAGATGGCCTACCAGATGAGCGCGATGAAGGCCGCGTTCGAGCACGGCCAGCCGCTTGTCACGGACCCCGCTGAAATTCCCGACGCGCCCGCCCGGATGCTGGCGCCCGAGATGAAGGCGAAGATGCAGGCGGCGGTGCGTGGCCTCACCGTGCGGGGCAACGTTCCCGGCAGCGGTGGCACCGCCTGTGTGCTGGTCGCCGATGCGCAGGGCAACATGATCTGCATCGTGCAGAGCATCTATAACGTATTTGGATCGATGTTCATGGACCCGGCGACGGGTATCCTGTTCAACAACCGGATGCAGGATTTCGAGCACCAGCCCGGCAAGCCCGGCAGTGTCGGCCCGGGGAAGCGCCCGTTCCACACGCTGTGCCCGATCCTGGTGCATCGCGACGGCCGCCCGCGCTTCGCGCTCGCCTCGCCGGGCGGCATCAGCCAGACGTTGACCGGCGCGCAGATCCTGACCGAATTGCTCGATCGCGGCTGCGATGTATCGGCGGCGGTCGAAGCGCCGCGCTGGTGCAACCGAAAGGGCGGCGACTTCCTGATCGAGCCGAGCTTCCCCGAGGCGATGCCGGAGGCGCTGGCCCGCTACGGCCACAAGACCCGGCGCGGCGGCGATCCCTATTTCTTCGGCTCGGCCAAGTGCATCGAATGGTTGCCGTCCGGGAACCTCGCCGGCGCGGGCGATCATCGCCGCGAGGCGTTTGTGGTTGGAGCGTAAAACGAGCAGGATAAACCGAACTGCCAGCACAGGGAGAAGCACCATGAGTATTCGCCGCATCAGCCGACGCAAGGTTCTCGGTGGAATCGCCGCAGCCGGCGCCGCATCTTCGTTCCCAGCGCCGTTCCTTTCCGCGCAGGAGCCAAAGGCCAAGATCCGCCTCGGGGTCGTGCCGCTGATCTCGTCTGGCCCGATCTTCCTTGCCCAGGCGCGGGGCTTCTTCGACCGCGTCAACCTGGAGCTCGACACGCGCATCTTCGCCGACGGCGCGCTGGCGATCCCCGCGCTTGTGGCCGGCGAGCTCGATGCCACCGTTTCCACGGCCAACGCCGGCCTGTTCAACACCGTTGCGCGCGGCGCGCCGTTCCGGCTCGCGTTCGATCGCGGCTCGGAGAAGCCGGGCTCGGGCAGCATGCAGCTCGTCGTCAGCAACGATATGCACAAGGCCGGCGTCACCGGCATCGACAAGTTCGCGATGCTGAAGGGCAAGCGGTTCGCGCTGCAGGCGCTCGGCGGCATCGACCATTACCTGCTCGCGACCGCGGTCGAAAAAGCCGGGCTCAATCCGCTGACCGACGTCAGCTGGCAGACCGGCCTCGCCTATCCCGACATCGTCAAGGCGATGGGTGTCGGCCAGTGCGATGCGGCCAACATCCCGGTGCCGCTGGCGTTCCTGGCGGAGAAGAACAACGTCGGCAAGCTGATCAATCCGGGCTGGGACGTCGATCCGGGTTGCGTGCTCGCGGGCTGGGCGATGCCGGTGTCGTTCCTCAAGAACAACATGCCGGCGGCAATCCGTCTGGCGATGGTGCACACCCACGCCGCGCGGCTTTACAACAAAGCCGCCGCCGAAAAGGACCCCGCCGTCATCAAGATCATCAGTGACGCGACGAAGGTGCCCGAGGCGCTGATTCAGGCTGCCGCGCCGCGCTGGACCTGGTTCAACGAGGACGGCTCGATCGATGCGGCTTCCGTGATGAAGCAGGGCCGCTTCTGGCAGAAGATGAAGCTCGCGCCCGCCGGCGACTTCAAGGAAGACCAGGTGCTCGATCTGACGCCCGCGCGCGAAGCCGCCAAGCGCCTGGCCGAGAAAAACCCCTTCATCTGAGCGCACGAGGTATCGAGCCATGAGCGGCATTGCCCAACCAAATGGCGCAGGCGGCATCGGCATTCGCGCCGAAGACGTCAGCTTGGCCTGGGCTATCCGCAAGGGTGCGCCGGTCATCGCACTCGAGGGCGTAAGCTGCGCGTTCGCGGCCGGTAAGGTGACCGCCATCATCGGCCCCTCCGGTTGCGGTAAGAGCACGTTGTTGCAAATCGTGCGCGGCTTCCTGACGCCAAGCAGCGGACGCATCGCCTACATCGGCGGCGACGGCGCGAATCGTCCGCCGCCGTCGATGGCCACGGTCTGGCAGTCGTTCAATCTGTTCCCGTGGCTCACGGTGGAGGAGAACGTCGGCTTCGGACTGGAGATCGCCGGAGTGTCGAAGGCCGAACGCCAGAAGCGCATCGGCGAAGCGCTCGCCGCCGTCGACCTGCAGGGCTTCGAGGCCAAGGTGCCGCGCCAGCTTTCGGGCGGCATGCGCCAGCGCGTCGGCCTCGCGCGTGCGCTCGTGATGAACCCCGACGTGCTGCTGCTGGACGAGCCGTTCGGGGCGCTCGATGCGCAGACGCGGCTGGTGCTGCAGGAGCAGCTTGCCACTCTCGTCGAGAGTACGCGCAAGACGGCGATCCTCGTCACGCACTCGATCGAGGAGGCGATACTGCTCGCCGATACCGTGCTCGTGATGACCGCACGTCCGGGCCGGATCGCCGCTGAAATCGAGGTCGGCATTCCCCGCCCGCGCGGCCACGCCACGACAGGACGGCCGGAGTACACCGCGTTGTTCGAGCAGATCTACGGCCTGTTGCGCGACGAGGTCGTGAAGGCCATGCGCGGCGATGACAGGGGTACCTAACCGATGGCCGACGGTACGCTCGAGCGCGCGGCGGCCGCCGAAAAGGCCGCCACCGCATCTTTCCGCCTCGCGGGTGCGGGCCCCCAGGACATGCGCTGGATGGGCTGGCTGGCGATGGCGGTCGTGCTCGCGGCGTGGGAAGTCGGATGCTGGGCGTGGAACATCAATTCGCTGTACCTGCCGCGCCCGTCGCAAATCGTCGTGGCCCTCGTCAAGCTGTTCGCCACCGAAACCCTTTCGGTCGATCTCGGCTGGACGCTGTATCGCATTTTCGCGGGTTGCGGCATCGCCGTGGTGTTCGGCGTGCTGATCGGCGTCTGGATGGCGATATCGCCGCGCGTGGCCGCGGTCGCCGACATCTTCATCGCCGCGCTTTATCCGCTGCCGAAAGTGACGCTCATTCCGCTGCTGCTGATCTGGCTCGGCACCGGCGGACCCTTCATGCTGACGATCAGCGCGCTTGGCGCGTTTTTTCCGATCGTGATCAACACGCTGCTCGGCGTGCGACAGTGCGATCCCGGCCTGATCCTCGCCGCCCGCGATCTCGGTGCTAGCCAGCGGGATATCGTGCGCCGCGTGTTGATCCCGAGCGCCGTTCCTTCGATCTTCGCCGGAATTCGGCTGGGACTTGGCGTCTCGATCATCCTGGTCGTCGCGGCCGAGATGGTGGTCGGCAAGAATGGCCTCGGCGCACGTTTGTTCCTGGCCGGTCAGGTGCTCAACACCGAGGACGTGTTCGCTGTCTTGATCGTGCTCGCCACGCTCGGCATTCTCGTCACCAAGGGCCAGGACATGATCGACGAGCGGCTGGCGCGGTGGCGCACGGTTTGAGTTGAACCAATCGAAGGAGACACCCCATGACCCACAAGCTCGAACTGGTGCAGCCCAAGCCCGAGGAAGCGCACCGGATGCCGTATGCGCCCGCGATCAAGATCGTCGGTGCGTGCGATCTGATGTTCGTGTCCGGCGCGACGGCGTCGCCGCTCTATCACGATCATCCCCATATCGATGACCAGCACAACCATCCCTGCGATATCGGGGAGCAGACGCGGCGCGTGATGGAGAGCCTCAAGATGGTGCTCGACAATGCCGGTGCGTCCTGGGAGGACGTGGTGAAGGTCACGAAATACCTGACCGACATCCGCGACTTCGACGGCCTGCACAAGGAGATGAACAAGCACTTCGGCGCGTGGCACCCGGCCTCGACGACGATCTGCGTCAACCAGCTCTCATCGCCGGGCGCGCGCATCGAGATCGATTTGATCGTGGCGTTGCCGAAGAAGGGGTGAGCAGATACTCACGTTCTTGCCAACGCACGCAGGCCCGGCTAGTAAACCCTCACGCTCGGTCGCTCGACCGGATGCGGGTGTAGCTTAATGGTAAAGCGGTAGCTTCCCAAGCTATTGACGAGGGTTCGATTCCCTTCACCCGCTCCAAAGTTCAGAACGCGTAGTCTTCGAACACGCGCTCGACCTTGCCGCCCCATTCTCCGTTGAACTTGGCGATCAGGTCGTCGGCGGGCGACCGGCCAGCCGCCAACGTCTCCGAGACATAGTCGAGGTAGCGTGTCTCATCCGCGCCATCCGGGCTCAACCGTGCCCGTGCCGCGAGGCCGGCGCGGGCGATGCTGCCCGTCTGCCGGGCGATTTCCAGCACGTTCGTGCGCCGGAACCGGGTATCGAAGCCCGCGCGTGGAACCTCGTCGCGCAGCGTCTGCCGCTCCTCCGCCGTCCAGTCCTTGACCAGATCCCAGGCCGCATCCAGCGCGGTTTCGTCGTAGAGCAGCCCGACCCAATAGGCCGGCAGCCCGACGATCCGCCGCCAGCGGCCGCCATCGGCACCCCGCATTTCGAGGAAGCGCTTCAGCCGAACTTCCGGAAACAGGGTGGTCAGATGATCCGACCAGTCGTCGATAGTCGGCAGTTCGCCGGGCAACTGGGCCAGCTTGCCGGCCATGAAGTCGCGGAACGACGAGCCGGAGGCGTCGATATACCGGCCGTTGCGGTAGACGAAATACATCGGCACATCAAGCGCGTAGTCGACGTAGCGCTCGTATCCCATGCCGTTCTCGAATGCGAAAGGCAGCATGCCCGTGCGGTTCGCGTCGGTGTGCTTCCACACCTCGGACCGCGCCGACTTGAAGCCGTTCAGTTTGCCCTCCGTGAACGGCGAGCACGCGAACAGCGCCGTGGCGATCGGTTGCAGCGCCAGCGAGACGCGCAGCTTCTTGACCATGTCCGCTTCGCTGGCGAAATCGAGGTTCACCTGGATCGTGCAGGTCCGGTACATCATGTCGAGGCCGCGCGTGCCGACCTTCGGCATGTAGCCGGTCATCACGCCATAGCGCTGCTTGGGCATGCGCGGCGCGTCTTCCAGTCGCAGCGACGGGGCAAAACCGACGCCGAGAAAGCCGATGCCGACCGCCTTGCCGGCTTCGCTCACTTCGTCGAGATGCCGCTTGGTCTCCGCCGAGGTCTCGTGCAGCGTCGTGACCGGGGCGCCGGACAGCTCGAATTGCCCACCCGGCTCCAGCGAGATCGTCTCCGAGCCCTCGCCCTGTGGGCGTTTCAGGGCGATGATATGCTCGCCTTCGGTGATCGGCTGCCAGCCGAACCGGCGGATCATCTCCTCCATCAGTGCGCGGATGCCGCCCGGCCCCGCGTAGGGGATCGGCGCATGGGAGCCGATACGGAACGGGAACTTTTCGTGCTCCGTACCGATCAGCCAGCGCTGCTTGGGCTTTTCGCCTTCCGCGATCCAGCCGACGAGATCGCTGCGCGCGCGGATGGTCGGGCTCGGCGCTCCATCCTGGCGGGTCGACATTCGAATTCCTTTCAGCGAGGGCGGCTGCCCGGATCGGGCGCACCATATGGCCGCCCCCCACCCGCCGACAAGGCATCAAATGATCGCGAACCCGCCGCCGCCGCAGGGCAATTCAATTCATGAGCCCATGAGCAGCCTGATCGCGGCTTTGGGGTGGGCGGCGTAGGCGGGACGGGCTTCGGTGGGTTTGCGTCCGGTGCGGCGGATGAGGCCGAGCACGCTTGACCGGAGCAAGGCCATGATCTCGGGTG
>CAMDPA010000106.1 GCA_945903565.1 Devosia equisanguinis
ACTCGTCGAAACGAAAGACCTCGGCGCGCCTGGCCGCGATCCGATCTATGGCCGGGGTGTACTCGTCGCGCCGCAGGGCTGTCAGCCCAACCCGGTAACGGCTTCGGGCACGCCACCCACCAGCGTAGCGGCGCCATCCGCATCCGCGAATTGGCCGGCAAGCGTGCAAACTCCGCGGGCGACCCCCGTGTCGACCAGCTTCAGATAGAGCGCGAACGGCACGCGTGTGATGTGCGCTGGTAGGTCGGTGCTGAGCGCTCTTTGCGCGAAGCCCGACATATTCGGAGCGCCGACCGACGAGCAACGCGTCGGGCTTCGACCGGCGGAAGTGGCGGCCTCAGCACCGACCTACGGTTCATCTGCAATAGCAGGAGGGGGCCTGGAAGGCAGGGCATTGCCGCTCGCTTCAGTCCTTCCACTTGCGCTCGATCACAGCTTCTTCCGCGGGCCCTCCCAGCGCGTCACCTTCGCTCATGCTGCCGACGATCACGGCAAGGATCTCCCCGCCCGCCGCCGCACCGATGCGAAGCTCATTCGCCGATCGCGGCGGCACCGGAAAATGGCTCTGTACCACCCACAGCCCGTCACTGCCGCGGCAGCCAATTCCAGCGAAACTCGTGCGATCTTTCAGTGCCAAGTCATATTGCCGGCAGAACCCTTGCTTGCTCTTGAAGGTGAGACGCGTTTCGATGGTCGCCCCCGACGGATCTTCGGTGCTTGCGGTATTCCGTACACCGCCGGGCAACGTCTCCAGTGCTGCATGCAGTGCTCCCGTGGCGACGATGCGACCTTCCCCATGTGTTGTCAGTAGGCGCGACTGGCTTGCGACCTGACTGGGGGCTCGCGGGGTCGCCTCGTGCAAATACCAGCCGCCGCCAAGCCCGATCAGAAGGGCGGTCGAATAGGCAAGCGCACCGTACCAGCCAGCTCCAGATTGCCGGACCTGCGCGCCGAAGAGGCGTTTCTCCTTGCGCCGGCCACCGGCCGCCCGTGCGTCGGCGGGTGCAGCGGGAAAGCTGCGTACCAGCTCGACGAGATGCCGCGGAACAGGCTCGCTCGCCGTTTCCTTGAAGAGTGCGGCAAGTGGCGCGCGCGTCGCTTCGAACACGGCGAGGCGAGCGCGGGCTGCAGGATCGCCGGCGAGCACGGCATCGACCTGAGCGATTTCAGACGGCAAGAGTTCGCCGTCGACGCGGGCCATCAAAATCTCATCCGACAACTCAGCCACGGGATTTCTCCGCCTCAGGGGGTGTCGCATTGGGTATTTCGCCATGCGTGGCGTCGAACAGCGCGCGCCGGGCACGCGCCAACCTGCTCATGACTGTACCGACCGGCACTTCAGTGATTTCGGCGGCCTGCGCGTAGGAGAGCCCTTCGATGCAGACGAGCCCAATTACGATACGTTGGTCGGGGGGAAGTCGCTCCAGTGCGCGTGATACTTCGCCTAGGACAAGCCGGCTTTCGGTGACCTTGCGGCCGTCCTCGCCCGAAATGTCATGGGCCGTGTCGATATCGACGACCTCCCCTCGCACCTTCAAGGCTCGGGCTCGGTCGAACCAGATGTTCTGCGCGATCCGATACAACCAACTGTCGAGCCGCGTTCCTGGCTCCCATTGATCAAGCCGTGAAAGCGCTCTCAGGCATGTTTCCTGAACCAAGTCGTCCGCCCGGTCGGAATCGCCCGTCAAGGCGCGCGCGAACCGCCGCAGACGCGGCAGGTGATCAACAATCTGTCGCCGGACGTCGTCCGTCACAAGAATGTCCTTCGCATACAGGGAGAACGAGCCAGGGCACGAAATAGTCCCGATGCCCTGAAAACTTCTTCCAGGCCTGAGGAGTTGTCGTAATTGAGGTTGGTTTGGAACGGGCGTTGCGTCGCGGCGGTCAAGACGTTCGACCGGGGCGAAGGTCGGCGCTGAGCGCCCTTCGCGCGAAGCCCGACAATCCCCAGCGCTGCGTCGGGCTTCGTCCGGCAGAAAAACCGGCCTCGGCCCGGCCTACGGTTCATACGCGATAACGCGGCCTCATGAAGCGGTGAAAAATTTCTCAAATCGATGTGGAATAGAATCCGAGCTGAAGCGTTATCGAACTAGCTGGGGGGCCAGCTGTGAAAGTGTTGCGTATCGAGTACCGTTGTTTGCTTCAGAGCACCCCGCGCTGGAGTGGACCCGCCAAACGCGTATCACGAGCCAACTCTTGGCAAGACGGGAGCGACCCGCATCGCTCTCGTCTTGCCGGCATCTCGTTGCCGGCATCTGGCGCCTCACGGCGGCTTGATACCCGCCGCCTTGATCACCGGCCACCACGTCTCGATTTCAGACTTCTGGAACGCGGCCAATCCTGCAGGTCCTTGTTGCGCGTCCGGGGAGATCTCCTGGCTGATCCCGATCAGTTTCGCGCGCAGCGCGGGATCGGTCAGGCTTGCCTTGAGCGCGCCGCTCAGCTTGTTCAGGGGCTCGGCCGGGATGCCCTTGGGCGCCCACAGCGCATGCCAGAACGAGAACGTGTAGCCGGGCACGCCCGCCTCCTCCACGGTCGGCAAGTCCGGGAAAGCGGGAATGCGCGCTTTCGAAGTAACGGCGTAGGCCTTGATGGTTCCGGCCTCGACGTGCGCCTTCGACGTCGCCGGCGTATCGAGCGCGATGTCGATATTGCCGGTGATGACATCCTGCAACGCGGGCCCGGCGCTGCGGTAGGCGACCATCGCCCAAGTGAGGTCGGTCGCCTTCTGCAGGAACATGCCGCTGACGTGACCGGGACTGCCGACGCCGGCGTGGCCCTGCGTCGCCTTCTGCGGATTAGCCTTTAACCAGGCCAGCAGCTCCTTGAGATTGGTTGCCTCCATCGACTTGCGGGCAACGACGAGGAACGGCTGCGTTGCGATCAGGCCGATCGGCTGGAGGTCCGTGAGCAGGTCGATCGGCATGTTGTAGATTGCGCCGGTGGCGACGTTGGTGCCCCACTGCCCGATCATGAAGGTGTAGCCGTCGGGCGCGGATCGCGCGACCCGCACCACCCCGGTACTGCCGCCCGCGCCGGAGACATTCTCGACGACGACCGGCTGGCCGAGCGCCTTTGCCATGCTCTCACCGACGAGGCGGCCGATGACATCGGTCGATCCGCCCGGCGCCAGCGGCACCACCATCGTTACGGGGCGCGTAGGGTAGGTTTGCGCATGGACGTGCGATGCGCCCAATACAGCGCACAGCAATGCGGCAGCGACGCCCCGTTTCATGGCAAGTCCTCTCCCCAGGATGGCAGCGCGCCTACCGCCCCGCCGTCCGCTGCGGTGTCGCGCTGTAGCTGATGCGGAACAGTGCGCCGCCGAACTCGTCGGAGACCAGCAGCGAGCCGTCCTTCATCTGGAACACGTCGGTCGGCCGCGCCAGGAACTTGTTGGCGGGGCTGTCGAGCCAGCCGGTCAGGAACGGCTCGACCTTGACCTTGCCGTTCGCCGGGGGTTTGGCCACCACGATGTCATAGCCGAACCGTTGCGACCGGTTCCATGATCCGTGCCGCGCGATGAAGGCGGCGTTGCGATAGGCCGGCGGGAACATGGTGCCGGTGTAGAACGTCATGCCGAGGGCTGCCGCGTGGGGTCCCATCAGAGCCGCCGCCGTGATCACGTTGTTGCAGGCGGTGGGCACCTTGATGTCGGGGTCCGGGATGCCCTGTGCATGGCAATACGGAAAGCCGAAGTGTGCGCCTTCGCGGCCCTTCGGGATGCGGTTCAGCTCATCCTCGGGGCCTTCATTGCCGGCCCAGTCGCGGCCGTTGTCAGTGAACCACAGCTCTTTCGTAACCGGGTGCCAATCGAAACCGACGGAGTTGCGAATGCCGCGCGCGACGATCTCGTAGCTCCAGTCTTTGGGATCATAGCGGCGCAGATGGCCGTGCACCGCCGGGTTCACCTCGCAGATGTTGCAGGGCACGCCGACGGGAACGTAGACCATCCCGTCCGGGCCGATCTTCACGTATTTCCAGCCGTGCTGCAGATCGCCCGGCAGATTGAACTTCTCCGACAGGTCGACGGGCTGCGGCACCGCGTCGAGCTTGTCCTCGATACCGTCGTAGCGCAGCACCTTGTTGATTGCGAACACGTACAGCGCGCCATTGAGGATCATCAAGCCGTTGGGCTGCGTGAGGCCCTGCACGATCGTCTTCTGCTCGCGTATGGCGCCCTTGTCGGTGACGGCGTAGACGCGGCCGATGGAGCGCGTACCGATGAAATACGTGCCCTTCGGCCCCTGGATCATGGTGCGCGCGCCCGGCATCGAGTGGGCCCAGACTTCCGCCGAGAACCCGCGCGGCAGCTTGATCTGGTTGAGCGGCAGCTTATCGACCGCCGTCACCATCGGCGGCACCGGGATGCCCTTGAGGTTGGGGTCTTGCTTGCTACGGCCAAGATCGGACTTGTCGAGCGGGTTCTTCTGCGTCGGCGGCCGCTGGGCGTCGGCGGGCGTGGCGAGCGCCATCGCGGCGAAGCCGAGCGCGGTTGCGAGCGCGGCGCGCGTCAGGGACGCGATCAAGTGCGGCATGTGTCGTTCACTCCCGGAAAGGCTACGGTGGTTCTCTGCCACTGCATAGTCGATTTCGCCGCATCGTGACGTGGGTTTAGCCGCCCGTCAAACGGTCCTTGAACGGGGGCAGACCTCGGGCCGGTCGATCTGGGATTGCTCGCTGGAGCCGCAGCCCGGGGGCTGACCCCATCGAGCCCTTACTTCGGCAGCGGCACGCCGGCCTGCGCGAACACCTCGCGTTGGCGGCGGTCGACTTCTTCGAGCTGGAAACCTTCGATCGTTTCGTTGAACAGGCGATACCAGTTGGTGCGTGCCCCCAAGTGCAGGAATACGCCGCCAAGTCCGATCGCGGCGCGGTCCATGAACACGAACTCGCGCGGCACTGTCACGGGCCCCTTTTCCTTGAGCACCTTGTGGACTTGGAACGCCTCGCGCCGGCCGTATTCGCCGGGTGCCGTATCCTCCGCCAGCGCGCGCACGCGGTCTTCCAGGAGTGGCCCGTAGATGAAGCGCGCCCACACGTTCATGGCGTCGATCAGCTCGGTATTGAGGCCGCGGAAGCCCCACGTCTCGTAGGCGTGGCACACGAGATCCCGGTCGCCGCGCAAGAGACCCGTATAGAGGTCGATCACACCCTGCACGAACGGTGTGCGGAACGTGCGTATGCAGCCGTAGTCGAGCAGGTTGATGCCTTCGGGGACGCCGTCATTCTCGAAGATCGTATAGTTGCCCAAGTGCGGGTCGCCGTGGATCACGCCATAATGGCTGAACGGATACCACCACGCCGTGAACATCGCCCGCGCGATGGCGTTGCGATGCTCCAGCGGCGATTCCTTGAACTCGAGCAAGCGGCGGCCCTCGAGCCACGACATCGTCAGCAGCCGGCCGGTCGACAACTCCGGCACCACTTCCGGCACTCGGATCAGCGGATTGCCGTCGAGAACGCGCTGATACAGGCGCATGTGGCCGGCTTCCAGCGTGTAGTCGAGCTCCTCGCGCAAACGCGCCGAGATCTCCGCCAGGATCTCGCGGGTGTCGACCGCGGGGTCCATCCGCGCATGGATCGCGAACACCACCTTGAGCTGAGTGAGGTCGGCTTCGACCGCCGACTGCATGTCCGGGTACTGAAGCTTAACCGCGAGATCCCGACCGTCCGGACCGATGGCGCGATGCACTTGCCCAAGCGAGGCGGAGGCCGCCGGCTGCGCATCGAAGCTCTTGAAGCGGGACTGCCAGTCCGGGCCGAGCTCGGCCACCATGCGGCGGCGCACGAACGCGGGCCCCATCGGCGGTGCCTGACTTTGCAGTTGTGATAGCTCGCGGGCGTATTCGGGTGGCAGCGCTTCGGGGATCGTCGAGAGCAGCTGCGCGACCTTCATCATCGGGCCCTTGAGCCCGCCGAGCGCGGCTGCAAGGTCTGCCGCGTTGCGCGAACGGTCGCCTTCGATCCCGAACAGGCGTTGTCCCGCCATCCGCGCCGCGACCGCGCCGACGTTGGTGCCAACCCGCGCATAACGGGCAGCGCGAGCTGAAAAACGGTTGGCTTCGTCGTCGGACACGGAATTCCCTCCAATACCCCCTCTATATCGGGGCCGGATGGGGTTCCGTAAAGCGTGGCAGATTGGCGGGAGCTATCAGCCGCCGCTAAGTGACAGCTTGGGCAGGCTGCGCCACGTGCGCGTCAGCCAGCTTCCCTGGTTTTCGCGAGGAGCCAGCCCGTTCGACGCCAGCAGCGAATGGGCGTCCTTGTACCACCGCGAATTCGGGAAGTTGTGGCCGAGCACGGCTGCAGCGTTCTGCGCCTCGGGCACGATGCCGAGCGACATGTTGACTTCGACGAGCCGCATCAGCGCCTCTTCGACATGCGCCGTTGTCTGATACTCGCGCACCACCACTTCGTAGCGGTTCTTGGCTGCGAGCCACTTCTTGTCCTTGAGGTACTGGAATCCGACGTGCATCTCGTGTGCCGCCAGCGAGTCCTCGCAGATGCGAATTTTGTTGTCGGCCGCCTTGGCGTAGCTGGACTCCGGGTAACGCTGCACAAGCGTCTTGAATTCTTCCAGCGCCTTGCGGGTATTGGACTGGTCGCGGTTCGGGCCGTTCATGTCGTCGAAATAGGACGACGCGATGATGTGATGCGCCATCGGGGCTTCCTTGGTGCCCGGGTGCATTGTCGTGTAACGCTTAGCGGTCGCAATCGCCTCGGGGAACTTCGTTCCCTTATAGTAGGCGAACGCCGTCATCACGATGGCTTTGCGCGCTTCGGGCGAATAGGGGTGATCGCGGTCGAGATCCTCGAACTTGCTGGCCGCATCGTCGTAGCGGCCGCGCGTCAACAGCGCATCGCCGATCGCGTACATCTTCTCCGGCGGATCGGGATTGAGCAGCTTTTCCGCGCTCTTGTTGGAGGCGCACGCCGCCAACAGGCCGGCAACGAGCACAAGCCCAGCCATCCGCGCCGAAGCACGTGACGCGATTGCAATGATGCTGCTTCCAGCGAGATCCATGGTGGACCTGCTCCCTTTCAAGCACCCGTCATGCGCCCGATCTTGGACTGCCCATCATGGATCAGTCGAATCAGCGCCTTAGCCCCCGTGCCCTGGTGAAACTGCCCCAGCCGCTGCCGCAAATCAAGCGCTGGCAAGGCACACCCTCCACTCAAGCCATAAATGTGGTGTGTATGAGGCGGGCGCGACGCAATTCAATGATCACACAGCCGGCAAGGTGTACAACTCACCATACTTGGCCCGCAGATATGCAACGTAGGGCCCAATCCGCATCGGCGTTCCCGTCACGCGTTCGACCAGCTCTGCCGGCTTCAGCTTGGCGCCGTGCTGGTAAATGTTGGTGCGCAGCCAGTCGTGCAGCGGCGCGAATTCGCCCTGCGCGATCTGCTTGGGTATCCCCGGATAGGCCACGACCGCCGCGGCATGGAACTGGGCGGCGAGGATGTTGCCGATCGTGTAGCCCTGGAAGCCGCCGCCGATCCAGCCGCCGTACCAGTGCACGTCCTGCAGGCAGCCGTCCTTGTCGTCGGTGGGCGCGACACCGAGGTCGGACGACATCCGCGCGCGCCAGGCATCCGGCAAATCCTTCACCGCCAGCCGGCTCTCCAGCAGCTCGGTCTCCAGGCCAAACCGCAGCATCACGTGCAAATTGTAGGTGACCTCGTCCGCGTCGGTGCGGATCAGCGAGCGCTGCACCTTGTTGATGGCGCGATAGAAGGTGTCGAGCGACACCGCGCCGAGCTGGTCGGGGAATGCACTCTGGACCGCCGGATAGAAGTGCTCCCAGAACCCGCGGCTGCGTCCAACGATGTTCTCCCATAGCCGCGACTGGCTTTCGTGCACACCCGCCGACGCGCCATGGCCGAGCGGCGTGCCCACCAGCTCCGCAGCGACGCCCTGCTCGTAGAGCGCGTGCCCGGCCTCGTGCAGCGATGAAAACAGCGCTTCGCTGAGGTCGTTCTCGCGGACCCGCGTGGTGATCCGCACGTCGCCGTCGGAGAACTTGGTGCAGAACGGGTGGTGCGTCTTGTCGAGCCGCCCGCGCTCCAGATCGTAGCCGACGCTCTTGATCGCGAGCATGCTGAACGCGAGCTGCGGGGCTTCGGGAAATGGGCCGCGCAGGCAGGTGTCGTCCGCTACTGGCTGATCGCAGATCGCTTTGGCGATCGGCACCAGCTCGCGCCGCAGCTCGTCGAGCAGTGCCCGCACCGAAACCGTCGTCATGCCTTCGTCGGAGCCGTCGATCAGTGGATCGGTGATGTGGTCGAACGGCGCGAAAAACTGTGCGTACTCGCGCGAAAACTCCACGGCGCGTTCCAGATGCGGGCGCATGGTCGCGAAATCGTTGGCGGGCCGCGCCTTGGTCCAGGCGTTGTAGGAAACCGAGCTGAACGTGCTGCGGCGCGCCACGAAGTCCGCGGGTACCTTGAGCGCCCGCTCGAACTTTCGGCGCGCGACGCGCACGAGGCACGCGGTATCGCTATCGTAGGGCAGGGTCTCTGCGAACGGCTGCACCGCGTCGATCAGCCGGCCAAGTGCCGGATCGGTCAGCCGCTCATGCCCAAGCCGGCTTAGCATCGCCTTCTGCCGCCCGCGCGCTGGCGCCCCGCCCGACGGCATGTACGTCGCCTGATCCCAGCCGAGTACCGCCCCGGCAAATCCGAGATCGCTGATCTCCAGCAGCCGCTCGCGCAATTCGCCGAGCTTGTCTTCTGTGGTGCGGGATTTCGAGGGGGCGGTGATCGTCATGATGCTCTCGTGCGTGTGCCAACTCGTTCGTTCGAGGCCGTGATGGGCGAGTATTCGCTACGCGAGTAGGGCTGCCGCCCTACGACCCGCCCGGGGAACGAGTTCCCCGCCCCCCTTCCTTCTTATGCATAAAAGACGGGTGGTCTGGCGGGTGTCCCGCCAGCCGGGTGCAGGGCGGGAGCCCTGCTCGCGAAGCGAACCGCAACCGCTCACCCGCCTGTGACGCTCATATGCCGCCCGACGGCGGGCCGCTTGGTGCGGCGGTCGATGATGAAGTCGTGGCCCTTCGGCTTGCGCGAGATGGCTTCGTCGATGGCCGTCATCAGTGCCGCATCGTCGACCGAGGCGCGGAGTGGCGCGCGCAGGTCTGCGGCGTCCTCCTGGCCCAGGCACATATAGAGAGTGCCGGTGCAGGTGAGACGGACACGGTTGCAGCTTTCGCAGAAGTTGTGGGTCATCGGCGTGATGAAGCCCAGCCGCCCGCCGGTTTCCTTGATCTCGACATAGCGAGCCGGGCCGCCGGTGCGATAGGGAATGTCGACCAGCGTGAATTTGTCGAGCAGGCGCGCGCGCACGATCGACAGCGGCAGGAACTGCTCGGTGCGGTCGCCGTCGATGTCGCCGAGCGGCATGGTTTCGATCAGCGTCAGATCGTAGCCGCGGCCGTGCGTGAACCGCACGAGATCCTCGACCTCGTGCTCGTTGACGCCCTTCAGCGCGACGGCGTTGATCTTGACCTCGAGCCCGGCTTTATCGGCGGCATCGAGGCCGGACATCACCTGGGATAGCTCGCCCCAACGTGTGATCGCCTTGAACTTAACGGGGTCGAGCGTGTCCATCGACACGTTGATGCGCTTCACGCCGCACGCCGCGAGGTCGCCGGCATAGCGCGCGAGCTGGCTGGCGTTTGTGGTGAGCGTCAGCTCGTCGAGGGCGCCGGTTCCCAGATGCCGTCCGAGCGCCTTGAACAGCCACATGATGTTCTTGCGCACCAGCGGTTCGCCACCGGTGATGCGTAGCTTACGTACGCCGCGGGCCACGAACGCCGAGCACAGCCGGTCGAGTTCTTCGAGCGACAGCAGATCCTTCTTGGGCAGGAACGTCATGTGCTCGGACATGCAGTAGACGCAGCGGAAGTCGCAGCGGTCCGTCACCGACACGCGCAGGTAGGTCACGTGACGCCCGTGCGGGTCCACCATTGGCCTGGTGTCCTGCGAACTGGCGCCGGCATTCGGAATATCGAGCACTACGTCCTCCACCCACGCCCAATCTTGGGCCGCCCGCTCATCGCGGGGCCTGGAATGTCATATAGCATTAGAATAGCCGTTGGCGTTGGCAATTCAAGGTGGCAAGCGTTGGTTTGGCCTCAACCCGGATCCGACACTGTAACCCGCCGCAAATGCCGTTCTTCCTGGGCGGGGAAATCGTTGCGGGCGTGGTTGAGGCAGCGGTTGTCCCACAGCAGAAGGTCGCCCAGCGTCCATGTGTGCGCATAGACGAACCGCGGCTGCTCGCAGTGGTCGAACAGCTCGCCCAGCAGGCGGTCGCTGTCCGCCCGTTCCAGGCCGACGATGTTACGGGTCATCAGGCGGCTTAGATACAACGCGGGCTTGCCGGTGTCGGAATGGCGCCGCACCAGGGGATGCACGGATGACGACAGCCCCTCGTCGCCCTCGTTGGTCTGGTCGCGCAAGGTTGCGCGCACGTCGTAGACGAACCGGCCCGACAGGCCCTCGACGCGTGTTTTCATTGCCGGCGACAGCGCCTCGTAAGCAGCCGTCAGGTTGGCGAACTTGGTCTCGCCGCCGCGCGAGGGGATTTTGATCGCGTACAACGTCGTGCCGCGATAGGGCACGTCGCGATGTGCGCCGTCGGAATGAAAGTGCATCTCGCCGTCCGGCAGCACGCCGACAAGCTCGCCGTTCTCGCGTAGGTTCGACACGAACATGATACCGCGCTTGGGCCGCTTCTCGCCCTCCGCGAAACGGAGCTGGCCGTTGCCCTCGCCGTCGACCTTGCCGAATACCGATGCGAACCGGATCTGGTCCTCGACGTCCATGTCGGGCGTGGCGCGCGCCGACGGTATGCACAGCACACCGTAGCGTGCGAACGCCTGCCGCATCGCCGCTTGCGTCGCGGCGGGGATCGGGCGGGAAAGGTCGAGGCCATGCAGGCGGGCGCCGAGCACGGGGCTCAGCGGCTCGATTTCCAGGGTGGTGGACGCGGCGGTCATGGGCATCTCCTGAAATCGCTGATGTCACGAAGGGCAGATTGCCAGCGCGAGCCCTGTGATTTCAAGTGGCCATCATACCGGATGATATCCTTCCGCTTTCCGGCCCCACCTGATATCGGGACGGTGATACCTGATCACCGCGTCGCGGTGATGTCCGCATTGGAGCGCATGTAGCCGGCATGACAACCTGGTTTGAAGATGCCGCAGTTCGCCAAAGGCTCGAAGCCGAACTGGCACGCCAGACCGGCGCCGACGCGGTGCGGGTCACAGCCGCGCAGCTCCTTCCCGGCGGCGCGGTCCAGCAAAACTGGCGTCTCGATGTCGAGATCAGCGGTGGGACGCGGGCCGGCGCACAGACGTGGGTATTGCGTACCGATGCCGCCGCACGGCTGGCGGTGAGCCTCGATCGCGATGCCGAAGCGCAAGTGATCCGCGCCGCCCATGCTGGCGGCGTGAAGGTCGCCGAGCCGATCGCGCAGTGCGGCGCGCAAAGCCCGATCGACAAGCCGTTTCTCGTCCAGGCCTGGCTCGCCGGAACGGCCCAGGCGCGTCGGATCGTGCGCGATAAGGCGCTGGAAACGTTCGGCGACCAGCTCGCGCGTAGCCTCGCTGCGGAGTTGGCGCGCATTCATTCGATCCGCCCGCCGCATGAGGGGCTCGCCTGCCTGCCGGTACCGATCAAGCCCCCTGCGCGCGCCGAAGTCGCTCGGTTGCGAGCAGCCATCACGAAGGCGGCTGAGCCACGGCCCGCGCTCGAATACATCCTCGCCTGGCTCGACGAGTACGCCCCGCCTGCCAGGGGGCTGACACTGGTGCATGGCGATTTCCGCACCGGCAACTATATGGTCGATGACGGCCGGCTCACGGGTTTGCTCGACTGGGAGTTTGCCCACTGGGGCGACCCGGACGAGGACATCGGCTGGCTTACCGCGCGCTGCTGGCGGTTTGGCAGCGACAAGCTCGAAACGGGCGGGATCGCACCGCTCGGCGTGTTCCTGGAGGCCTATTCCGCCGCCGCAGGCCGACAGGTGACGCCAGATGCCGTGCGTTATTGGCAGATCATGGCCGCGGCCAAGTGGGCGGCGATCGCGGTGCTGCAGGGCGATCGCTACCGGATCGGCGGGGAGCAGCGCCTCGAACTGGCGCTGACCGGGCGTATGCCGCCTGAAATGGAACACGACGCGCTGAGCGACATCATCGCCTGGCGCGCGGCCTTGGGTGAACAAGGCAAGGGAGGTCCGACATGGCCGTGAAGCGGATTTCCACAGAGGCGCTGATCGAGCTCGCGCTCGCCACCGTTCGCACCGAGTTGATGCCGGCGCTGCCGCCCGACAAGCGCTATGCCGCCGCTATGGTCGCCAACGCGCTTGAAATCGCGCGCCGAGAAGTCGGAACGGACATCGAGGCGCCGATCTGGACGCTGCTCGATCAACTGTACGAGCCCGGCGACGGTAACGCCCGCAAGCTCGCCGCAGACATTCGCATCGGCGATGTCAGCGAGGCCAAGACCCCTGGCCTCGGCGCCCACCTCAAGGCCATCCTCGAAGCCGAATTGGCGGTCTCCAATCCGCGCTTACTCGCCGCGCGCAAGGCTGGCGGCTGAGCGCAGCCGGCGACACCTCGACATCGCCAATTTCACTACCCATATGAGCCTCCCGAGGCGGCGCGCCGTTGCGCCATTTGCGAGGGAGGCATCATGCGGTTCGGATTCGGACGCAACGTCGTCAAGCTCGACAGTGCACGTGAGCGCGACAGGGCCGCGCAACAGCCCGCACCAGCAGTCCGCGACCGTGCGTTGCTCGACGCCTACTCCGAGGCCGTCATCAACGTGGTGGAAACCGTGTCACCGGCGGTCGTGCATATCCAGGTCGCCGGTCAACGGCAGGGGCGGGCGGCCAAGGGCTCGGGCAGCGGCGTCATCGTCTCGCCCGACGGGATCGTGCTCACCAACAATCACGTGGTGGATGGTGCGAGCCACATCGAGATGGCATTGAGCGACGGTCGCAGCTTCCGTGCCCGGCTGATCGGCCGCGACGCCGACACCGACCTTGCCGTGCTGCGCGGCGAGACGACCGAGACGCTTCCCGCCACGCGGCTCGCCGATTCCAAGAAGGTACGTCCTGGCCAGATCGCCATCGCGATCGGCAATCCGCTCGGTTTCCAGAGCACCGTGACGGCCGGCATCGTCAGCGCTGTCGGCCGCTCGCTGCGCGCCAGCAACGGCCGCCTCATCGGCGACGTGATCCAGACCGACGCCGCGCTCAATCCGGGCAATTCCGGCGGCCCGCTGGCCAGCTCCGCCGGCGAGGTGATCGGCATCAACACGGCGATGATCGCGGGCGCGCAGGGCATCTGCTTCTCGGTGGCCGCCAACACGGCGCAGCACGTGCTGAGCCAGCTCCTTGCGCACGGCCGCGTCCGGCGCGGGCGTATTGGCATTACAGGCGAACAGGTGCGGCTGCCCGCCCGGCAGCGGCATTTGACTGGAGTTGCGCAAGGCAGCGCCGTGCTCGTCCGCGAAGTCGCGCCTTCGAGCCCGGCGGACAGCGCAGGTATCAAGACGGGCGATGTCGTGATTGCGCTCGACGGGGCTACCGTCACAGGCGTCGACGACATCACCCGCCTGCTCGACGCCGGCAGCATCGGCCGCGGTGTCGCGATCCGGCTCTTACGGGGCGCCGAAGTGAATATGGCCACTGTCGTTCCTGATGAGCGGCCATATGCATGATTGCACAAAAGTTAAGCAGAAGTTTTGCAATTGGATCAAATTCACATCCTGAGTATTAATAAATCCGAAAGACTGAATTCGCTTTTTGCTTGCTAAGGACAGATCGCAGAATAACAGCTACGAGTTCCCCGGTCTGCGTGGGCTGATTGTATAGTTCCATTCGGGATGGAAGTCATCGCCGACAAGCTTGACCGCCGCCAACTCGGCTTTGCTGACC